>NZ_RAZO01000304.1:0-1302 GCF_004307535.1 Pseudomonas sp. Sample_9 | reverse complement strand
TGCGCATCGGCGATGAAACGGTCTTCGCCAATGTCCCAATCCCAGGTGCCGACGGCGTCGGTGGCGGCGAGGGCCAGTTGCAGACGCTCCTCGGACTGGCGCTGGGCCTTGAGGCTTTCTTCGGAACGACGCTGCAATTCCAGGGCAATGCGTCGGCGCTCGTTGGTTTCGATGGCGGTGATCAGAATCCCGGCCACCTGTGCGGTTTCATCGCGAATCGGGCTGTAGGTCAGATCCAGCCAGAAATCGGTTTTCTTGCCGTCGCGTTGCACGCTGAACCGCTGCTCGCTGAAGCTGCGCACCTGACCCTGCAGCACCGCCTGGTAAATCGGCTCGGAAAAGTCTCGTACTTCCGGCCAGACCTCATGCGTCGGTTGCCCGAACGCTTCGGGATGCTTGCTGCCAGCGAGCAGGGCGAAACCATTGTTGTAGATCTGCGTGAGTTGCGGGCCCCATAACAGCAGCATCGGCATCGGCGAATGAATCACGATGTCCACCGCTGTGCGCAGGCTCTGCGGCCAGGTGCCGGCAGCGCCCAGCGGGCTGCGGCTCCAGTCGGTGCGGGCAATCAGGGCCTGGGCGTCGTCAACGGCGGATACAGCGTTCATTACTTCAATCCTGAGCGTGGTTCGGTGAGACGGGGTCTATCATTGTTGCAGGAGCCGCGCCAAGCGTAGGCCAATTCTGCTCATTCAATGCTTCGCGGGTGCTTTCAGCCATGGAAATCGATGCACTGTTGTCAATATTGTCGCAAAAAAACGGCTCGGATCTGTTCCTCTCTACTGGCGCGCCCCCGAGCGCTCGCATTGACGGTGTGCTGACGGCGTTGCGCGAGCAGCCATTCAAACCCGGTGAAACCGCAGCCATCGCCACCTCCCTGATGGACGCCGAGCAGCGCCGGGAGTTCGACCGGGATCTGGAAATGAACCTGGCAATCTCCCGAACGGGCGTCGGGCGATTCCGGGTGAACATTTTCAAGCAGCGCAATGACGTCTCGATCGTGATCCGCAACGTCAAGGTCGACATCCCGCGATTCGAAGACCTGAAGCTGCCGCCAGTGTTGCTGGAAACGGTGATGCTCAAACGTGGCCTGATTCTTTTTGTCGGCGCGACCAGTTCAGGCAAATCGACTTCGCTGGCGGCACTCATCGATCACCGCAACCGCCACAGTGCCGGGCACATCGTGACGATCGAAGACCCGATCGAATATATCCATCGGCACAAGCGCTCGATCATCAATCAGCGTGAAGTCGGCGTCGATACCCGAAGCTTTCATGCGGCTTTGAAGAACACTCTGCGCCA
>NZ_RAZO01000387.1:41459-46494 GCF_004307535.1 Pseudomonas sp. Sample_9 | reverse complement strand
GCCAGTGGCAGCGGATCGGTGTTTTCCCAGTCGTAGAGACCGTCGGCAATGCCATCGGTGGCCGCGGACAGGTCGGTACTCGGGAATACCCGCGCCAGCACCGCCGCAGTGACGCCGGAACCGGCCAGTTCATCGCCCTGCTCGACCACATACGGATACGGAATGTTCTGCTGGCTGACGCCGACTTCGACGGTCACGGTGAAGTCATGCATCAACGGCGTCAATTGTTCGAGCAGGTATTTGCGAAACGCCGCCGGGTGGGTGACGGTGACGCTGTAAGTACCGGGCAACTGCACCTTGGCGTAAGCGCGGGTGGTCTGCGGCACTTCGCCCTGACAGTGGTAGGTCAGACGCAGTTCGGGATAACGAAACAGGGCACGCTGTTCGGCGTCAGGTTCGACGCGGTCCTTGAGGTAACGCTTGAGGGCAGAATTCAGCGCAGTGGTGGCCCGCTCATGCAGCTCGGCCAGACGATCCACGGCTTGTTCGGCGGTTTGAACGACAATAAACGCTTCGGTCACGATCAGCTTCCTGTGTTCTGACTTGCAGAGCTTCATCTTGCCTGCATCGTGGACGCACGGGAACAGTGGCGTTGTGGCGACACTTAAATCTGCAGACCAATGATGTCCCCTGTGGGAGCGAGCCTGCTCGCGAATGCGGTGGATCATCCAATAAAGATGTCGACTGACACACCGCTTTCGCGAGCAGGCTCGCTCCCACAGGGGGAGATTTGAGGTGGGTCAGAAAAGCTGTGGAGTCGAGCGGGCGACGATCGCTTCGACGTCCAGCCCACGCGGCAACGCGCCGTAGACGCGACCGCCACCGCTCAGACGGCTGGCAATGAAAGCATCGCTTACGGCTGAATTCCCCGCCTCCAACAGAAGCTTGGCCTGCAATCCAAGGGCAATGTCTTCGGTCAACTGCCGCGCTCGATATTGAATATCACTGGTGTCCTTGAACTGCCCCTGCAACCGCTGAATATGCTCAGCCAGACGCTTGTCGCCATGGCCGTCGCCGAGTTCGCTGAACAGCACGTCCAGCACGCCCGGCTCCTTCGACAACGCGCGCAGCACATCCAGACATTGCACATTCCCCGAACCTTCCCACGTCGAGTTCACCGGCGCTTCGCGGTACAGGCGCGGCAGGATGCTGTCCTCGACGTATCCAGCACCGCCCATGCATTCGGCGGCTTCGTTGATCATTCCTGGCGCGCGTTTGCAGATCCAGTATTTGCCCACCGCCGTCACCAACCGCGCGAACTGCGCTTCGTGGCGATCATCCAGATGATCCAGCGCCTTGCCCATGCGCAGACTCAGCGCCAGCGCGGCTTCGCTTTCGAGGGCCAGATCGGCGAGTACGTTCTGCATCAGCGGCTGCTCGCTGAGCAATTTGCCGCCGACCTTGCGGTGCGCGCAGTGATGGCTGGCCTGGGTCAGCGCCTGGCGCATCAGCGAACTGGAACCGACCATGCAATCGAAACGGGTCATCGCCACCATCTCGATAATGGTCGGCACGCCGCGCCCTTCTTCGCCGATCATCCATGCCAGTGCGCCACGAAACTCCACTTCGCTGGAGGCGTTGGACTGGTTGCCGAGTTTGTTTTTCAGACGCTGGATGTAGAACTGATTGCGCGTGTCGTCCGGGCGATGGCGCGGCAGCAGGAAGCAGCTCAAGCCCTTGTCGGTTTGCGCCAATGTCAGGAAGGCGTCGCACATCGGCGCCGAGCAGAACCACTTGTGCCCGACCAGTTCATAGGCCTGACCCGGGCCGCTGGGGCCGACCGGATAGGCTTTGGTGGTGTTGGCGCGGACATCGGTGCCGCCCTGCTTCTCGGTCATCGCCATGCCGATGGTCACGCCGGCCTTGTGCGCAATGCCGACGTTGCGCGGATCGTATTCGGTGGCGAGGACTTTCGGCAGCCACTGCTCAGCCAGCTCCGGCTGCAAGCGCAGGGCCGGCACGCTGGCGAAAGTCATGGTCAGCGGGCAACCACTGCCGGCCTCGGCCTGGCTGTGCAGATAGGTCATCGAAGCGCGGGCGACATGCGCGCCGTCCTGCGGGTGTGCCCAAGGCAGCGAGGTCAGGCCATGTTCGATCGCGGTGCGCATCAGCTCGTGGTAAGCCGGGTGAAACTCGACCAGATCGATGCGATGGCCGTAGCGATCATGGCTGGCAAATAGCGGTTTGTTCTGGTTGGCGAGAAACCCCGCTTCTATCAACGGCCCGCCCGCCAGTGCGCCATAGGCATCGATGCGCGACTCGGCCCAACCGGCGCCAAAACGCCGCGACCACTCCTGTAGCGGCAGGTCGATGCGGTACAGGTTGGTGCCGTCCAGCGACGGCGGCTGATTGGTGACTTCGTGGGTTTCGGCGAACTGATGCAGGTTCATGACGGCGCTCCTTGTTCAGCAATGGCACCAGTTAAGCACTGGTGCTTTTTTGAACAAAGTGTCATAGGCGCCGTTTTTGCGGCGCTTTTACCCCATCAGCAACTGAGCACGCGGCGCTGCAAGGCAGCCTGCAGATCCTCGAATTTCACCGGTTTGTGCAGATAGTCGATAGGCGCGCCCGGGGCGCATTGCTCGCGGTCAGCGCTCAGCGCTAGCATGAATACCGGTAAGTGCGCACAGCCTGGCAATGCATGGATCTGGCAGCACAGCGATGCGCCTTCGTGGCGGGGCAACTGGCAATCGATCAGCACCGCATCGAAACTTTCCCGTTGCAGGCAGTCCAGCGCGGCGGCGCCGTTATCAGCGCTGCGCACGCGAAATCCGAGCTTGAGCAACATGCCACGCATCACCAGTTGGTTGACGCTGTTGTCATCCACCAGCAACACCGTGCAGTCCTGCGGCGCACGAATGCAATCGCGGGGCGGCTGATCCGCAGGCGCTTCGATCACCGGTAGTTCGAATTCAACATCGAGCTGGAAGCGGCTGCCGCGTCCCGGCTCGGAGCGATGGGTGAGTTTGCCGCCGAGCAATTCGACCAATTGCCGACAGATCGCCAGACCAACACCGAGGCCGCCGTATTCGCGAGTCATCGAACCGTCGAGCTGGAAGAAACGCTGATACAGGGTCGCCTCGCCCAGATCAGTGAAACCGATACCGGTGTCGATCACCGCGAACGACAGCGCCATGCGCTCATCCGCCGACGGCCGACCGGTAACGCGCAGCGCCAGGCCGCCGACGCGGGTGAACTTGATCGCATTGTCCAGCAGGCATTCCAGGCACTGCGCCAGTTTCGCGCTGTCGCCGAGCAAGCGATCCGGCAGGGTCGGGAGCACCTCGACCTTGAAGTCCAGCGACTTGCTCGCCGCATTACCTTCGAACTGCACGCGCAACGCCTCGACCACTGCGCGCAGGCTGAAACTGCCCGGCGTCGCCTTGAGCTTGCCGGCCTGCAACTCAGTGAGCGTTAGGATGCCATTGACCATGCGCATCATGTCGCGGGCGGAACCGGCGGCGGTCTGTTGATATTGCTCTAGCTCGGGATCGAGGTCGACGGTCTGCATCAGCTCCAGCGAACCGATCACGCCGTTCATCGGCGTGCGCAATTCGTGGGTCAGCGTGGCGAGGAATTCATCCTTGAGCTTGTTGCTGTGGGCCAGTTGCTGGTTGAGCACTTCGAGTTTCTGCCCGGCGTCGAACAAGGTCTGCGCCTGTTGTTCGCGCATGGCGTTGATGCGATCGGCCAGCGCCAGCGACAGCAGCGCCACCTCGATCGCCGAGCCGATCTGGCTGGCGTACATGGTCAGGAATACGTTGGGCAGCAGGCCCAGCACCATCAGCGTATTGACGATGCCGCCGAGCAGGAATGCCGACCAGGCAATGATGAAGTAACGGGCCACGCGCAAGCCGCGCCACCAGGCAAGAATCCCGGCGGCAAAGATCACCACGGTGAAGGTCAGCGCCAGTGTGGTCGCCAGGCGCAGGGCCAGGGCGTAACTGGTCATCAGCGACAGGCCGATCACCAGTGCACTGAAGGCAATCAGGCCGATCAGCAAGCGATCCAGCCAGGGACTATGGGTCTTGGTCTGCAGGAAACTGCGGGCGAACTGGCTGCCGAACAGTCCGGCGCAACCGATGAAGAACGGCGTCGCGGCGTTGGCCCACCATGGGTTGTCCGGCCAGAAATACTCGACCGCCGCGCCATTCACCGACAACTGATAGAGGCCGAACGAGCCGATATAGAAGATGTAATAGAGGTAACTGGTGTCGCGCACGCTCAGGTAGATGAACAGGTTGTAGACCAGCATCCCCAGCAGCACGCCATAAATGATGCCGAGCACATACAGGCGCACCGGTTGGTCTTCGAGGTACGCGGAGCTCGACCACAACGTCACCGGCGCCTGGATCGAGCCTTCGCTGGCCAATCGCAGGTACAGCGTCTGCTGTTGATCCGGTTTGAAGGGAAGGTCGAACAGGTAGTTGTTCTGGCGGATCTCGCGACTGGCGAAGGGCAAGGCATCGCCGGTCTGGCGCACCAGTCGGTAGGCGCCACTGGCGTCGGGCAAGTAAAGGTCGAGGTGATCAAGCGGCGGATACGCCAGTTCCAGTAGCCAGGTGCGCTGGGCGGCCGGGTTGCTCGGGCGGTAATGCAGGTCGATCTTCAGCCAGAACGCCGAGCGCGAGTAACCGGCGTTGAGCGTGGCTTTGTCGTGAGCTTTGAACTGGCCGGCGGCGTCTTGCGCACGGACGTCGGCAATCGTCGCCTGACCGCTCGGGTCTTCGAACACTTGCAGCGATCGGCCCAGCGGCAGGCTCTGGGTGAATTCGTCGAATTCGACAGCGCTCGCCATGAGGGGCAAGCAGAACAGCAACATCAGCAAATAGCGCATTGAAGCCCCAGCGTGGCTCGTCCGGTTGTGTCAGGAAGCCCCCCATTCCCTTTGAGTAGACGTAAAACCGGTATTACCTGTGATTGTTTGGATCCAGCCTAGCATAGCCGTTGATGGCCATTGAGCACCATGGAAATTTTTCCTACAACAGCTCTAGAACGGGCGTTCCAGGGCAAAGCACCGAGATAGAGCTGTTGG
>NZ_RAZO01000387.1:37830-41359 GCF_004307535.1 Pseudomonas sp. Sample_9 | reverse complement strand
ACCCCAAAATCAGCTTTGGTGGTAAGCTCGCGCACCATGAATATCTACAGCTCCCGCCCCGTTGTCCTCTGTCTCTCCGGCCACGACCCCAGTGGTGGCGCCGGCTTGCAGGCAGATATCGAAGCCCTGCTCGCGCAGGGTTGCCATGCGGCTCCGGCCGTCACCGCCCTGACCGTGCAAGACACCGTCAACGTCACTGACTTCCGCGTCCTCGACCGTGAGTGGGTATTGGCCCAGGCCAACGCCGTGCTCAACGACTCCGAAGTCGCCGCAGTGAAACTGGGCATGCTCGGGTCGCTGGAGATGGTCGACACCGTGGTCGAACTGCTCTCGGCGCACCCGCACCTGCCAGTGGTCTGCGACCCGGTGCTGCGTGCCGGCGGCGGCGGACGCCTGGGCAAGGACGAGGTCGGCTACGCGATGCGCGAGCGTCTGCTGCCGCTGTCGATTATCGCCACGCCCAATCTTCCTGAAGCGCGCATCCTCGCCGAACTGCCCGAAGGCACGGCCGACGAGTGCGCGGAAAAACTCCTGCCATTCGTCAAAAACCTGCTGATTACCGGCGGCCATGGCGACGAAACTGAAATCCACAACCGCGTGTACAGCCGCGACGGCCTGCGCGAAACCTTTATCTGCCAGCGCCTGCCGGGCAGCTATCACGGCTCCGGTTGCACGTTGGCCAGCGCCCTCGCCGGTCGCCTGGCTCAGGGCGAACACCTGGCCAGTGCCGTGCGCAGTGCTCTGGATTACACCTGGCGGACCCTGCGCGATGCCGAACAACTGGGCAAAGGCCAGTTCGTGCCGCGTCGCCTGCCGCTGGATTTCTGCTCGTAACGTCGTGAGGTCTGCCCGATGAAACTCCGTGGCCTGTATGCCATTACCGACAGCCAGTTGCTGGCCGGCAAGTTTCTGTCTTACGTGGAGGCGGCGCTCGACGGCGGCGTCACCCTGCTGCAATACCGCGACAAGAGCAGCGACGAGGCCCGCCGTCTGCGTGAGGCCGAAGCGCTGCGCAACTTGTGCGAGCGCTACAAGACGCAACTGATCATCAACGATGACGCCGAACTGGCCGCGCGCCTCAACGTCGGCGTGCACCTCGGCCAGACCGACGGCCCGCTGTCGCCGACCCGTGCCCTGCTCGGTTCGAAAGCCATCATCGGTTCGACCTGCCATGGGCAAATCGCTCTGGCCGAACAGGCTGCCAAAGAAGGCGCGAGTTACGTCGCCTTCGGCCGCTTCTTCAATTCCACCACCAAACCCGGTGCGCCGAGTTGCAGCCTCGACTTGCTCGACGAAGCCAAACGCACGCTGCACTTGCCGGTCTGCGCGATTGGCGGCATCACCCTCGATAACGCCGCGCCACTGGTCGAGCACGGTGTCGATCTGCTCGCCGTGATCCACGGTTTGTTCGGCGCCGAGAGCAGCGCCGAAGTGACCCGCCGCGCACGCGCCTTCAACGAACTTCTGAAAATCTGATTTGAGAGCCCGATCATGTCTCGTTCCGAAACCCTGTTTGCCAATGCTCAGAAACACATCCCCGGCGGCGTCAACTCGCCGGTGCGCGCGTTCAAGAGCGTCGGCGGCACCCCGCTGTTCTTCAAACACGCCGAAGGCGCTTACGTCACCGACGAAGATGACAAGCGTTATGTCGATTACGTGGGTTCGTGGGGCCCGATGATCCTCGGCCACAGCCATCCGGACGTGCTAGACGCGGTGCGCAATCAGCTGCAACACGGCCTGTCCTACGGCGCACCGACCTCGATGGAAACCGAGATGGCCGATCTGGTCTGCTCGCTGGTGCCGTCAATGGACATGGTGCGCATGGTCAGCTCCGGCACCGAAGCGACCATGAGCGCGATCCGTCTGGCCCGTGGTTACACCGGTCGCGACAGCATCATCAAGTTCGAAGGCTGCTACCACGGCCACTCCGACAGCCTGCTGGTCAAGGCCGGATCCGGCGCTCTGACCCAGGGCGTACCGAGCTCGGCCGGCGTGCCGGCAGCGTTCGCCAAACACACCCTGACCCTGCCGTTCAACGACATCGACGCGGTTGAAGCGATGCTCGCTGAAGTGGGCGAAGAGGTGGCGTGCATCATCGTCGAGCCGGTGGCTGGCAACATGAACTGCGTGCCGCCAGCGCCGGGCTTCCTCGAAGGCCTGCGTTCGCTGTGCGACAAGCACGGCGTGGTGTTGATTTTCGACGAAGTGATGACCGGTTTCCGCGTCGCTCTAGGCGGTGCCCAGGCGCACTACGGCGTGACGCCGGACCTGACCACGTTCGGCAAGATCATCGGCGGCGGTATGCCGGTGGGCTGCTTCGGTGGCAAGCGCGAGATCATGCAGCGCATCGCCCCGCTCGGTCCGGTGTATCAGGCCGGTACGTTGTCGGGTAATCCGCTGGCGATGGCCGCCGGCCTGACGACCTTGCGTCTGATCAGCCGCCCGGGCTTCCACGCCGAACTGACCGACTACACCGCGCGCATGCTTGACGGTCTGCAGCAGCGCGCCGATGCCGCCGGCATTCCGTTCGTGACCACTCAGGCCGGCGGCATGTTCGGTCTGTACTTCAGCGGCGCCGACGACATCGTCACCTTCGACGACGTGATGGCCAGCGACGCGGCAATGTTCGGTCGCTTCTTCCACTTGATGCTGGAAGGTGGCGTGTACCTGGCGCCGAGCGCTTTCGAAGCCGGTTTCACCTCGATTGCCCACGGCGAAGCCGAGTTGCAACTGACGCTGGACGCTGCCGAGCGTGCCTTCGCTGCACTGAAATAATCGCCGTACCGCTGACGTTGGCTATGGCCAGCGTCAGCTTTCACCTACATCCGCTCGGTTTTTCCGACGCGTCTGCGAAAATCCTGCCCGAATCGGGCGATATATTCCCCAAGCAGCAGAAAAACGAGTAAAGACTTTGTAAGGATGGCCCTGCTTATTTCATAATGCGCGCTTATTGGATCCCTCGACGGGTCCGCGTGCCCTTCAGAGGTAAGTCGATTCCCATGAACCGCACCGGCCGCACCCTTGCATTGGGCTGCCTGTTGCTCCTTCAGCCCCTGCTCGCGCATGCACAAGCAGGCGGCAACTCGTTGTTGATCCCGGCGATGGGTCGTTGCACCCTCAATACTCAGCCGCAAGACGTCACGCAGGCACTGGCCGCCTGCCAGAAAGCGGCGGACGAAGGGGACGCGCAAGCGCAATACGAGTTGGGTGAGTTCTACTACGACGGCAAGAACGCGCCGCGCGACCTCAATCAAGCCCTGAGCTATTTCGAAAAGGCTTCGCTGCAAGGCCACGCCCAGGCGCAATTCAAGCTCGGCAGCATGTTCTTCCACGGTGAAGGCGTGCAGGCCAACAATATCCAGGCCTACATCGTGCTGAAGATGGCAGCGGTCAACGGTGCCGAAGAGGCGCTGGACACGGCCGACGAAGTCTCGGAAAAGATGTCCCGCGAAGATCTCGAAACCGCTACTCAGGTGCTCGGGCAGATTTTCCGCAAATACCTGATGGAACTGCAGAACGCCGATGGGCG
>NZ_RAZO01000387.1:0-37730 GCF_004307535.1 Pseudomonas sp. Sample_9 | reverse complement strand
TGCTCGGGCAGATTTTCCGCAAATACCTGATGGAACTGCAGAACGCCGATGGGCGAACGCCGTTTTCACCTCTTCCCTGATTTTTGCGCCGACCTTTCTGGCCTCTTCGCGAGCAGGCTCGCTCCCACAGAGGATCTTCTGAACACTGGAGATCTACTGTGGGAGCGAGCCTGCTCGCGAATGAGGGCGACGCGGTCCTGAAGCTTACTTCTCAGGCATCGGCATCGGAAACGGCATGACATTGCCGACCGCGCCCCGGGCTTCGCTGATTTTCGGCGTGCCCAGACGTTCCACTTCGTCGATGCGCACGATCGAATGCATCGGTACAAAGCTGCGCACCACGCCTTCGAACTGCGCCTTGAGCTTTTCTTCGCTCGGATCGACGACCATTTGCGTACGCTCGCCAAAGACGAATTCTTCAACTTCCAGGAAACCCCACAGATCACTTTGATAGATCTGCTTGGCGTACATTTCGAACACCTGGCCCTGGTTGAGGAAAATCACCTTGTAGATTGGAGCTTCGCGTTTGGTCATGGCGGGCGGATAACATCGGGGTAAAAATGAGGGCGCGAACTATAGCATAGCCACCGGACGCACAGCGGTAGGAACCTGACGGCTTGTTCCCTATAATGCGCGGTTCTTTGAATCACGTGACGACCCGAATCCATGGCCAAGAAGCTTTACATCGAAACCCACGGTTGCCAGATGAACGAGTACGACAGCTCGCGCATGGTCGATCTGCTGGGCGAACATCAGGCCCTGGAAGTCACCGCTCGCGCGGAAGACGCCGACGTGATTCTGCTCAATACCTGCTCGATCCGCGAACGCGCGCAAGACCGCGTGTATTCGCAGCTCGGCCGCTGGCGCGAACTGAAGCTGGCCAACCCGGACATGGTCATCGCCGTCGGCGGTTGCGTGGCCAGTCAGGAAGGCGCGGCGATCCGCGATCGCGCTCCCTACGTTGACGTGGTGTTCGGCCCGCAGACCCTGCACCGGCTGCCGGAAATGATCGATGCCGCGCGCATTACCAAGCTGCCGCAGGTCGACGTGTCGTTCCCGGAAATCGAAAAATTCGACCACCTGCCGGAGCCGCGTATCGACGGCCCGAGCGCTTATGTTTCAGTGATGGAAGGTTGCAGCAAGTACTGCACGTTCTGCGTGGTGCCGTACACCCGTGGCGAAGAAGTCAGCCGGCCGTTCGACGACGTGATCGCGGAAATCATTCACCTGGCCGAACACGGCGTGCGTGAAGTGACCTTGCTCGGGCAGAACGTCAACGGCTATCGCGGCCAGACCCACGACGGTCGTCTGGCCGATCTGGCCGAGCTGATTCGCGTGGTCGCCGCTGTCGATGGCATCGACCGCATCCGCTACACCACCTCGCATCCGCTGGAGTTCTCCGACAGCCTGATCCAGGCCCACGCCGAAGTGCCGGAACTGGTCAAGCACCTGCACCTGCCAGTGCAGTCGGGCTCGGACCGGATTCTCGCGGCGATGAAGCGCAACCACACGGCGCTGGAGTACAAATCCAAGCTGCGCAAATTGCGCGCCGCCGTACCGGGGATCTGCATCAGTTCGGACTTCATCGTCGGTTTCCCCGGCGAAACCGAGAAGGACTTCGAACAGACCATGAAGTTGATTGCCGATGTCGGCTTCGATTTCTCCTACTCGTTCGTCTATAGCCAGCGCCCGGGCACGCCCGCTGCCGATCTGGCCGATGACACGCCGGAAGAATTGAAGAAAGAACGTCTGAACGCGCTGCAACATCGTTTGAATCAGCAGGGCTTCGAGATCAGCCGACAAATGGTCGGTTCGATCCAGCGCATTCTGGTGACCGATTATTCGAAGAAAGACCCGGGCGAGCTGCAGGGCCGTACCGAGAATAATCGTATCGTCAACTTCCGCTGCGACAATCCGACCCTGATCGGCCAGTTCGCCGACGTGCACATCGACGCCGCGCAACCGCACTCACTGCGTGGTTCGCTGATTCAATAACGCTGCATTTCTCCTGTGGGAGCGAGCCTGCTCGCGAAGGCGATCTGTCAGACAAATCAATGTTGAATGTATCGCCGCCTTCGCGAGCAGGCTCGCTCCCACAGGTACAGCGTCAGAGGCATGAATCGGGCGGGCTCATTTAAGAGCTTTCGCACCCAGCCCACTGGCGTTATCCTTGATTTCATCCTAATTGCCCCAGGGCGGCTAAATACGACCTTGAACGCACCCATCGAACCACATCGTTTTCTCCTCGAGCCTTTTGAGGCTCGCCGCTTCGCCAATCTGTGCGGGCAATTCGACGAGCATTTGCGCTTGATCGAACAGCGCCTGGCCATCGAGATCCGCAATCGCGGAAACCAGTTCGAGTTGATTGGCGATCCAAAACTCACCACGTCCGCGGAAAACCTGCTGCGCCGCCTGTACCGGGAAACCAAGGGTACCGAGCTGTCGCCAGACCTGGTGCACCTGTTCATTCAGGAATCAGCAGATATCGACAATCCGGCCCCTGCCGAAGCGACCGTCGCCCTGCGCACCAAGAAAGGCATGATTCGCCCACGCGGCTTGAATCAGCAGCGCTACGTGAAGGAAATCCTCGGCAACGACATCAATTTCGGCATCGGCCCGGCCGGTACCGGCAAGACCTATCTGGCCGTGGCCTGCGCGGTGGATGCGCTGGAGCGCGAGCAGATCCGCCGCATCCTGCTGGTGCGTCCGGCGGTCGAAGCGGGCGAAAAACTCGGCTTCCTGCCCGGCGACCTTTCACAGAAGATCGACCCGTACCTGCGCCCGCTCTACGACGCGCTGTACGAAATGCTCGGTTTCGAATACGTCGCCAAGCTGATCGAGAAACAGGTAATCGAAGTCGCGCCGCTGGCCTACATGCGCGGTCGTACGCTGAACAACAGCTTCATCATTCTCGACGAGAGCCAGAACACCACCGTCGAGCAGATGAAGATGTTCCTCACGCGGATCGGCTTTGGCTCCACCGCCGTGATCACCGGCGACATCACTCAGGTCGACCTGCCGCGCGGCACCAAGTCCGGCCTGCACCATGTGATCGAAGTGCTCAAAGACGTGCCGGGCATCAGCTTCACCCACTTCCAGCCCAAAGACGTCGTGCGCCACCCGTTGGTGCAGCGGATCGTCGAGGCCTACGAGCGCTTCGAGACCCGTGCCGAAGCCGCGAAGGAAGCCTCGCGCGATGCTTGAGTTGGATCTGCAAATCGCCACCGAGGCCAGCGCGCCGAGTGAAGCCGAGTTCCGCCAGTGGTGCGAACTGGCCCTGCGCCAGCGCAGCGCTGATTCGGAAATGACCATTCGTCTGGTCGACGAGGAAGAAGGCCGCGAACTCAATCACACCTGGCGCCACAAGGACTACGCGACCAACGTGTTGTCGTTCCCGGCGGAAGTGCCTGACGAGTTTCTCGATATCCCGCTGCTCGGCGATCTGGTGATCTGCGTGGCCGTGGTCGAACGCGAAGCCGCCGAGCAGGGCAAGGAACTAAAGGCCCACTGGGCACATCTGGTCATTCACGGCTGCTTGCATCTGCTCGGTTACGACCATATAGATGACGACGAAGCCGAAGAAATGGAAGCACTGGAACGCGAGTTGCTTGCTGAACTGGGCTATCCCGATCCGTACGCGGACGACGAAACCGAACACTCCCCCATCGTTACAACAAAGGATTCAGAGTAATCGCTATGAGCGAAGATCGATCGAGCAACGGGCAGAAGTCATGGCTGGGTAAACTGACCCAGGCTTTTGCCCACGAGCCGAAGAACCGTCAGGAGCTCCTCGAGCTGCTGCGTGATGCACATCAGAACAAACTGCTGGACAGCGAAGCGCTGGCCATCGTCGAAGGCGCCATCCAGGTGGCTGACCTGCAAGTGCGCGACATCATGGTGCCGCGCTCGCAGATGATCAGCATCAAGGCGACCCAGACACCCCGCGAATTCCTCCCTGCCGTGGTCGACTCGGCCCACTCGCGCTATCCGGTCATCGGCGAAAGCCATGACGACGTAATGGGCGTGCTGCTGGCCAAGGATCTGCTGCCGCTGATCCTCAAGGAGAACGGCGACAGCTTCAACATCAAGGACCTGCTGCGCCCGGCCACCTTCGTGCCGGAGTCCAAGCGTCTGAACGTGTTGCTGCGTGAATTCCGTGCCAACCACAACCACATGGCCATCGTCATCGACGAATACGGCGGCGTGGCCGGCCTGGTGACCATCGAAGACGTGCTCGAGCAGATCGTCGGCGACATCGAGGACGAGCACGACGTCGAAGAAGACAGCTACATCAAGCCGCTGCCCAGCGGTGATTTCCTGATCAAGGCGCTGACGCCGATCGAGAACTTCAACGAGTTCTTCGACAGCGAGTTTTCCGACGACGAGTTCGACACCGTCGGCGGTCTGGTGATGAGCGCGTTCGGCCACTTGCCAAAGCGCAACGAAATCACTGAAATCGGCGCCTATCGTTTCCGCATCCTGAACGCCGACAGCCGTCGGATTCATTTGCTGCGTCTGACGCCAATTGCTCGTTAATTCTAAGGACTGAAATGCGCTGGACAACCCGCCCCGGCTGGCCCGGTAACCTGCTGGCCGTGGCGGCCGGTGCAATCACCACGTTCGCTCTCGCCCCGTTCGACATCTGGCCGCTGGCATTGCTGGCGGTTGGTCTGTTCTATGCCGGTTTGCGTGAGCTGAGCCCGCGTCAGGCGCTCGGCCGTGGCTGGTGCTTCGGCTTTGGCCTATTCGGCGCCGGCACCAGTTGGATCTATTACAGCATTCATCATTTCGGCGGCGCTTCGGTGTTGCTCGCCGGATTCCTGATGCTGCTGTTCACCGCGGCGATTGCCTGGTTCTTCGCCCTGCCCGCCTGGCTGTGGGCGCGCTGGTTGCGACGTAACGAAGCACCGCTGGCGGATGCCTTGGCCTTTGCGGCGTTGTGGGTCGGCCAGGAAGCGTTTCGTGGCTGGTTCCTTACCGGTTTCCCGTGGTTGTATTCCGGTTACAGTCAGCTCGACGGTCCGCTGGCCGGACTCGCGCCGGTGGGCGGTATGTGGCTGGTGTCGTTTGTTCTGGCACTTACAGCAGCGCTGATCTACAACGCTCCGCGTTTGTTGCAGGCGCGCCGCAAAGGTTTTATCGCGGCCGGCGTGGTACTGCTGGCGGGGCCTTGGGTGGCGGGTATCGCGCTCAAGGGCCACGCGTGGACCAGCCCGTCGGGTGCACCGCTGACCGTGGCTGCGATTCAGGGCAACGTCGCGCAAAGCATGAAATGGGATCCGGCCGAGCTCAACGCGCAACTGGCGCTGTACCGTGATCTGAGCTTCCGCTCCAAACCAGTCGATCTGCTGATCTGGCCCGAGACCGCCGTGCCGGTATTGAAGGAGTCCGCCGAGGGTTACCTGACGATGATGGGCAACTTCGCCGCCGAGCGTAAATCGGCGTTGATCACCGGTGTGCCGATCCGCCAGACCGTGCATCACGAGCGGCGCTTCTTCAACGGTATCACTGTGGTCGGCGAAGGCGACGGCACTTACTTGAAGCAGAAACTGGTGCCGTTCGGCGAGTACGTGCCGTTGCAGGATGTGTTGCGCGGCTTGATCGCGTTCTTCGACCTGCCGATGTCGGACTTCGCGCGCGGCCCGTCGGATCAAGCGCTCTTGCAAGCCAAGGGTTACCAGATCGCACCGTTTATCTGCTACGAAGTGGTCTATCCGGAATTTGCCGCCGGCCTGTCGGCACGCAGCGATCTGCTGCTGACGATCAGCAACGACACCTGGTTCGGCACTTCGATCGGCCCGCTGCAACACCTGCAGATGGCGCAGATGCGCGCGCTGGAGGCCGGACGCTGGATGATCCGCGCCACCAACAACGGCGTCACCGGCCTGATCAACCCGTTCGGGCAGATCACCGAGCAGATTCCACAGTTCGAACAAGGCGTGTTGTATGGCGAAGTGGTGCCGATGCACGACCTGACACCGTATCTGCAATGGCGCTCGTGGCCGCTGATCGTGTTGTGCCTGCTGCTGTTTGGCTGGGCGCTGATGGCCAATCGGATGTCAAAAACCCTCTGAGAAATGTGGCGAGGGGATTTATCCCCGCTGGAGTGCGCAGCAGTCCCCTCTTCTGAAGGTAAGAGAGGGGCCGCTACGCGCCCCATCGGGGATAAATCCCCTCGCCACGATGATCTTCAGCGGTAAAACAGCGAATACCCCACCTGCCCCACCGCCTCATTGAGCAACTGCCCGCTCTGCCAGATCGACTTGAACTCCGGCAGCCAGCCGCCGAATGGCCGGGCGTTGTCAGTGCCTAAAAAGCCCACCGGTGCCGGCACCACTTCGAATCCGGCCTGCTCAAAGCTCCACACCGCGCGCGGCATGTGCCACGCCTGCGTCACCACGACAACCCGCTTGATCCCCTGCGGCAAGAGAATATCGGCCGTCATCTTCGCGTTCTCCCATGTGGTGCGGCTCTCGCCTTCCTGCCAGCGCACCGTTACGTCGAAATCATCACGCAACGAATCTGCCATCAATTTCGCTTCGGTCGGCGGCGTGCCGTAGTGCAGGCCGCCGCTGGTCAGAATCGGCAGGCCCGAGGCCTTGGCCAGGCGCGCCGCGTAACGCTGACGCTCAAGACCGATGCCGGTCGGCTGGTCTTCGCCCCACGCGATGTCTCCGCGCTCGCGACCCGAGCCCAGCACCACAATCGCATCGGCACGTTGCGCCAGGGTCGTCCATTCTGACCGCGCCAGCGGCGGCTCACGTTCCAGCGCCTTGGCGCTCCACTGCACCACCACCGGCAGGCTCATCAGCAGCAGGCCACCAAAACCAACGGCAAAACACACGCCAGCCAATCGCGGCCGCGAGCGGCGCAGCCACCAGGCGGCCAGCAACAGCAGCAAAAGAATGCCGGGCGGCAGTAAAAGTTGTTTGATGAAATATCGAAAGGGCATCGGGCATCTCCAAAGATGCCCGAAGCCTAAGAGTGTTGATTACGAGTTACAACCAATAGGCGGGATCCTGTTGCAAAAGATCCGTTTCATGACCTGCCATGCGCTTACTTGGCCTGCACAGAACGCACCTTGCCGGTGTCTCTGCGCGGCGCCTTGTCCTTGAGCCAGATGACCTTGGCCGAATGTGCTGCATCGAGTTGCTTCACTGCTTGAGACAGGCATCCCTGCGTTTCACGTTCACTACGATCCAGATAGGCCTTGACCAGTTTGAACTCGGCGGGGCTCAAGCCACGCAATTCCAGTTCTAGGGGGCGCTCGTCGCGCAGCCGGTCGGCGGTTTTCACGGCGTCCAGCGCCATGCCCAGACGATCGATCAACCTTTCGTACAACTCGGGTTTCGTTACGTTTTTTTTCCGTTGCTCCACCATCCCTCACCTCATTGAAGATAAGACTCACTCCCCAGTTAGAGCTTAGCTTCGCTGCACGAACCGGCTACACGCCGCGACCAACGGCCCTCGTCGCCCAAAAGGTCTGGCAAACAGCTGTAATCAGGGTTTCCCTCGGCCAAGCGCGGTCATGTATGCTACGGCGCTTCCTGTCATTCCACTTCCAGCGCACCCGGGCCATCCCGGATGCCGCCGTCGAAGAGGATTAGGCCACCCCTATCCAGTACAAAAGTAGCCATGCACGAACAATATCAGCCACGTGAGATCGAAGCCGCCGCCCAGTCGTTCTGGGATGAGCAAAAGTCCTTTGAAGTCAGTGAACAGCCAGGCAAGGAAACCTACTACTGCCTGTCGATGTTCCCTTACCCCAGCGGCAAGCTGCACATGGGCCACGTGCGCAACTACACCATCGGCGACGTGATCTCGCGCTACCAGCGCATGCAGGGCAAGAATGTGCTGCAGCCAATGGGTTGGGATGCGTTCGGCATGCCGGCGGAAAACGCCGCAATGAAAAACAACGTAGCGCCCGCCAAGTGGACCTACGAGAACATCGCCTACATGAAGTCGCAGCTGCGCAGCCTCGGCCTCGCGGTGGACTGGTCCCGTGAAGTGACCACCTGCAAGCCGGACTACTACCGCTGGGAACAATGGCTGTTCACCCGCCTGTTCGAAAAAGGCGTGATCTACCGTAAGAACGGCACCGTGAACTGGGACCCGGTCGACCAGACCGTTCTGGCCAACGAGCAAGTCATCGACGGCCGTGGCTGGCGTTCCGGCGCGCTGATCGAAAAGCGCGAAATCCCGATGTACTACTTCAAGATCACCGCTTACGCCGACGAGCTGCTGGAAAGCCTCGACGAACTGACTGGCTGGCCGGAACAGGTCAAGACCATGCAGCGCAACTGGATCGGCAAGTCCCGTGGCATGGAAGTGCAGTTCCCGTACAACGTCGATTCGATCGGCGAAGCCGGGACCCTGAAAGTCTTCACCACCCGTCCGGACACCCTGATGGGCGCGACCTACGTCGCCGTAGCTGCCGAGCACCCGCTGGCCACCCTGGCCGCGCAGAACAATCCCGAGCTGCAAGCGTTCATCGCTGAATGCAAGGGCGGCAGCGTCGCTGAAGCCGATGTCGCCACCCAGGAAAAGAAAGGCCTGCCGACCGGCCTGTTCGTCGAGCACCCGCTGACCGGCGAGAAGCTGCCGGTGTGGGTCGCCAACTACGTGCTGATGCACTACGGCGACGGCGCGGTCATGGCTGTTCCGGCCCACGACGAGCGCGATTTCGAATTCGCTCACAAGTACAACCTGCCGGTGAAATCGGTGGTGCGCACCAGTTCCGGTGACACCAACCCGGCGCCGTGGCAGGACGCCTATGGCGAGCACGGCACGCTGATCAACTCCGGTGAGTTCGACGGCCTCGACTTCGCCGGCGCGTTCGACGCCATGGAAGTGGCGCTGATCAAGAAAGAACTCGGCGCCTCGCGCACCCAGTTCCGCCTGCGCGACTGGGGCATCAGCCGCCAGCGCTACTGGGGCTGCCCGATCCCGATCATCCACTGCGCCGCGTGCGGCGACGTGCCGGTGCCGGAAGACCAACTGCCTGTCGTTCTCCCGGAAGACGTGGTGCCGGACGGCGCCGGTTCGCCGCTGGCGCGCATGCCCGAGTTCTACGAGTGCAGTTGCCCGAAATGCGGCGCGCCGGCCAAGCGCGAAACCGACACCATGGACACCTTCGTCGAGTCGTCGTGGTACTACGCCCGCTACGCCTCGCCGCACTTTGAAGGTGGCCTGGTGGAAAAATCCGCCGCCGACCACTGGCTGCCGGTGGATCAGTACATCGGCGGTATCGAACACGCCATTCTGCACCTGCTCTACGCGCGCTTCTTCCACAAGTTGATGCGCGATGAAGGTCTGGTCAGCTCCAACGAGCCGTTCAAGAACCTGCTGACCCAGGGCATGGTGATCGCCGAGACTTACTATCGTCGCGAAGCCAATGGTGCCTATACCTGGTTCAACCCGGCGGACGTGGAACTGGAGCGTGACAGCAAAGCCAAGGTCATCAGCGCCAAGCTGAAATCCGACGGCCTGCCGGTGGAAATCGGCGGTACCGAGAAGATGGCCAAGTCAAAGAACAACGGCGTCGACCCGCAGTCGATGATCGACCAGTTCGGCGCCGACACCTGCCGCCTGTTCATGATGTTCGCCTCGCCGCCTGACATGAGCGCGGAATGGTCCGACTCCGGCGTTGAAGGTTCGCACCGTTTCCTCAAGCGCGTCTGGCGTCTGGCGCAAGCCCACGTCACCCAGGGCCTGCCGGGCAAACTGGATATCGCCGCTCTGAACGACGAGCAGAAAACCGTGCGTCGTGCGATTCACCTGGCGATCAAGCAGGCCAGTCATGACGTCGGCCAGAACCACAAATTCAACACCGCCATCGCTCAGGTGATGACGCTGATGAACGTGCTGGAAAAAGCCGCCCAAGGCACCGAACAGGACCGCGCGCTGCTGCACGAAGGCCTGGAAGCGGTGACCCTGCTGCTGGCACCGATCACCCCGCACATCAGCCACGAACTGTGGAAGCAGTTGGGTCACGCCGATGCGGTGATCGATGCAGGCTGGCCGGCCGTGGACGAAAGTGCCTTGGTGCAGGACAACCTGACCCTGGTGATTCAGGTCAACGGCAAGCTGCGCGGGCAGATCGAAATGCCGGCCAGCGCCACCCGCGAAGAGATCGAAGCCGCCGCGCGCACCAACGAAAACGTGCTGCGTTTCGTCGACGGCCTGACCATTCGCAAAGTGATCGTGGTGCCGGGCAAACTGGTCAACATAGTCGCCAGCTAAATTGGATCGGCTGCCAGGCTCGCCTGGCAGCCAGTAAAACCTTTCGGGCCGCAGAGTCGGCTCACCTGGTTTCAAGGGGAGCAACACAATGATCAAACGCAATCTGCTGGTGATGGGCCTCGCCGTTCTGCTGAGCGCCTGCGGTTTCCAGTTGCGTGGTACCGGCACCAATGAACTGTCGATCAAGGAAATCGACCTGAGCGCGCGCAACGCTTACGGCGAAACCGTGACTCAATTGCGCCAGGTGCTGGAGTCCAGCGGCGTCAAGGTCTACACCGGCGCGCCATACAAGTTGTACCTGGCTGACGAGCAGGAAAACCAGCGCATTCTCAGCTATGCCGGCGCCGGTCGCACAGGCGAGTATCAGGTCAGTACCGTGCTGAGCTACGACATCCGCGGCGAGAACAATCTGTCACTGATCAGCGACAAGCTTGAAGTGCAGAAGGTGTTCATTCATGACGGCAACAACCTTGTCGGCTCCGATCAGGAAGCCAGTGACGCCCGTCGCGAGACCCGTCGTGAACTGGTTCAGCGCATGATGCTGCGTCTGTCACAACTGACCCCGGGCCAGTTGCAGCAACTGCAGCAAACCGCCAACGACCGCGCCAAGGCTGAAGCCGATGCGCTGGAAGCGGCACAGAAGGCTGAGGCGGAAACTCCGCGTCAGTCGCCGCTCGAAATCCCGCAGCAGTAAGACGGTCGGGGCGCCCAGGCGCCCCGTTCGCCCTTTCTTATGAAGCTCGCTCCCGCGCAACTCGGCAAACACCTGCAAGGCGCACTCGCGCCGGTCTACATCATCAGCGGCGATGACCCGCTGCTGTGCCAGGAAGCCGCCGACGCCATCCGCACCGCTGCCCGCCAGCAAGGTTTCGACGAACGCCAAGTCTTCGCCGCCGACGCCAATTTCGATTGGGGTACGTTGCTGCAGGCCGGCGCGAGCATGTCGCTGTTCGCCGAAAAACGCCTGCTGGAGCTGCGCCTGCCGTCGGGCAAGCCTGGCGACAAAGGCGCCGCCGCGCTGATCGAATACTGCTCACGCCCTGCTGAAGACACTGTCCTGCTGATCAGCTTGCCGAAGCTCGATGGCAGCGCGCAGAAAACCAAGTGGGGCAAGGCGCTGGTCGAAGGCCAGCAAACCCAGTTCGTGCAGATCTGGCCGGTGGATGCCAATCAGCTGCCGAGCTGGATTCGTCAGCGCCTGTCCCAGGCCGGTCTATCGGCCAGCCAGGATGCGGTCGAATTGATTGCCGCGCGTGTCGAAGGCAACCTGCTCGCCGCTGCCCAGGAAATCGAAAAGCTCAAGTTGATGGCCGAAGGTGGGCAGATCACCGTCGAAACCGTTCAAGCCGCCGTGGCCGATAGTGCGCGGTTTGACGTGTTCGGCCTGACCGACGCGGTGCTCAACGGCGAACCGGCCCACGCCTTGCGCATGCTTGAGGGTTTGCGCGGCGAAGGCGTCGAACCGCCGGTGATCCTCTGGGCACTGGCGCGGGAGTTGCGCCTGCTGGCCAACATTTCCCTGCAATACAGCCAGGGCACGCCACTGGACAAGTGCTTCAGCCAGTCGAAACCGCCGGTCTGGGACAAGCGCAAGCCGCTGATGAGCAAGGCACTGCAACGCTACTCGGCGCAACGCTGGGCGCAGTTGCTGCTCGAAGCGCAGCGTATCGACGCGCAGATCAAGGGTCAGGCGGCGGGATCGCCGTGGATGAGCTTGAGTCGCTTGGCTCTATTGATGGCAGGCCAACGCCTGTCTTTGCCTGCCGAATAAGATCAAAAGATCGCAGCCTTCGGCAGCTCCTACATTTGGAATGTATTCCCCCTGCAGGAGCTGCCAGAGGCTGCGATCTTTTGACTTTTCTTTAGCATGAGCAGATTATCCGCAACGCGAAACCCACCACACCGAGAGAACCCTCATGAGCAAAAAGCCAGCAAAGCATGGCCCCAACAAGGCCAAATCCATCGTCGCCCAGCCCTTGTTCCGCAGCCGCCAGGAACGACCAGCCAAGGGCAAAGGCAGCTACCGCCGCGAAGCCTTCCGGTCTGACAACCGGGAGGCTTTTTACTTTCTGGCTGCCTGAAGCGCACTACCCCCCGCTCATGTTAAGGTCTGCACCTGATTCGTTTCCCCTGGAACTGTGCATGCCCCCAAGTCTTTCCCGTCGTTGGCCCGTGCGCCAATTGATCGCTGCCTCCAGCTTCATCCTGCTTGTCGCCTGCGCGGAAAAACCCACCGCCGCCGATGCACAACCGCTTCAAGCCGCCCCGGTTACCACGGCCCCAGCGATTATTCCGCCGGTAGTGCCGTCCGCCGATCCGCTCGATATTCAACCGACCCAGACCTTCGCCGAATGGCAGGCAGGTTTTCGCAAGGACGCCCTCGCCGCCGGGATTCGCCCCGAGCTGTTCGATCAGGCATTTGCCAATGTCAGCTTCGACGCCAGCGTGATCCGCGCCGATCGCAGTCAGCCGGAGTTTTCCCGCCCGGTGTGGGAATACCTCGACGGTGCGCTGTCACCGCTGCGCGTACGCAAGGGCCAGGCGCTGATCAACCAGTACGCCGACATTCTGCAGAGCATCGAGCAGCGTTATGGCGTCGATCGCCAGGCGCTGGTGTCGGTGTGGGGCATGGAAAGCAATTTCGGTCAGTTTCAGGGCAGCAAGTCGGTGATCAACTCGCTGGCCACCCTTGCCTACGAAGGCCGTCGTCCGGGCTTTGCTCACGCGCAACTGATCGCCGCCCTGCAGATTCTGCAACAGGGCGATATCACCCCGGAGAAAATGCTCGGCTCCTGGGCCGGCGCGATGGGCCAGACCCAGTTCATTCCGACCACTTACAACACCCACGCCGTGGATTTTGACGGTGACGGTCGCCGCGACATCTGGGGCAGCCCGGCCGATGCGCTCGCCTCGACCGCGCATTATCTGCAAAGCTCGGGCTGGCAACGCGGCCAGCCGTGGGGTTTTGAAGTGCAATTGCCGAGCGGTTTCAACTACACGCTGGCCGATGGCGCGATTCGCAAAAGCGTCGCCGAATGGCGGCAACTGGGCGTGAACCTGCCCAATGGCGCGCAGGTGCCAGCCGGCTCCGAACAACTGTCAGCCGCCCTGCTGTTGCCGGCCGGGTATCGTGGCCCGGCGTTTCTGATCCTCGATAACTTCCGAGCGATTCTCAAGTACAACAATTCGTCGTCGTATGCGCTGGCGGTGAGCCTGTTGTCCGAGCGTTTCGAAGGAGCGGGCCTGATCAACGGCAACTGGCCGAAAGATGATCTGCCGCTGAGCCGTACTGAGCGCATCGAACTGCAAACGCTATTGAGCGCGCGTAATTATGACGCCGGCACAGCGGACGGGATTATCGGCGCCAATACGCGCAAAGCGATTCGCAGTGCCCAGCAGGCGCTGGGCTGGCCGGCGGATGGGTATCCGACGCACAAGTTGCTTGAGAGCCTGCGCACCCAATAGAAAGACTGCCGTATGGCGGATATCGCTTTCGCGAGCAGGCTCGCTCCCACAGTTGAGCGTATTCCAATGTGGGAGCGAGCCTGCTCGCGAAGACTGACTGTCAGGCAATAACCGTTTCAGCCTTGATGACCACATCCTGCTCCAGCAGCAACTCCTGCTTTCCCGCATCCAGGCGCACCAGCGCGCCCAACGGCAGTGTCAGGTTCGGGTCGCAATGGCCACTGCGCCAACCCGACAACACCGGAATCCGCAACGACTCAAAGGTTTGCTTGAGCAAGCGATTCAGCGCGTCGACCTCCACTCCGGCGATATCACCGACCAGCACACCGCGCAGTCGGGCCAGCTTGCCGGCCAGACGCATCTGGGTCAGCAGCCGATCAATGCGATACAGCGGCTCGTTGATGTCCTCGATGAACAGAATCACCCCTTCGACATCAATCTCGTAGGGCGTGCCGAGGGTTGCAGCAATCATCGCCAGGTTGCCGCCGAGCAAACGCCCGTGAGCGATGCCCGGTTCGACGGTTGATAACGGATAAGCCGCCG
This sequence comes from Pseudomonas sp. Sample_9, assembly GCF_004307535.1. Lineage (NCBI taxonomy): Bacteria > Pseudomonadati > Pseudomonadota > Gammaproteobacteria > Pseudomonadales > Pseudomonadaceae > Pseudomonas > Pseudomonas sp. Sample_9. The sequence goes on along the minus strand of NZ_RAZO01000387.1, from coordinate 23,480 downwards.
GATGGCTGAGCACACTGCCCGCTTTCAATTGCCCGCGCAGCATGGCGAAGAATGAAGTGACGGTCGGCGGCTCTTTGTCGCCCAGCAGGTCGGCATTGAGCAGCGGCCCGTGAAAGGTCACAAACCCGGCGTAGCGACTGATGGCCAGGTGGAGCGCAGTAATGTCGCTATAGCCGACAAAGGGTTTGGCGTGACGGCTGAGCAGGTCGTAATCGATTCGGTCGAGCAGACGCGGCGTGCCGTAGCCGCCGCGCAGGCAAATGATCGCGTCGACTTCGGGATCAGCGAACGCTGCATGCAGATCGCGCAGGCGTACGTCGTCACTGCCAGCCAGATAGCCGTCCTTCTCATAGACACCCGGAAACACCTTCAGCCCATAGCCGCGCGCGCGCATCCATTGCAGCGCTTTTTCAGTGTCGAGGGCGCCGGGACCGGCAGGCGCGATGACGCCGATCGTCCCTTCGGAGGGCAGCGCCGGTACGGCTCGGTGGGCAATCAGGGTGTGGCTCGGTCGAACGGTCATCCTTGGGCTCCAGCGGTAAAGTCATGCACACACAGTAGTCAGCTGAAGAGACAAACAAAAGCCCCTTGTCTCAGGCAAAAAAATGCCCGCCGAGGAACCGTCCTCGGCGGGCATTTTTACATCAGCAGTGAATCAGGAACCCAGCAGCTCGGCCTTGACCAGCTTCGCCTGCTCGTCGGCGTGGTACGAGGAGCGTACCAATGGACCGGAAGCAACGTTCTTGAAGCCCATCTTGTAACCTTCTTCGGCGAACCAGGCGAAGGTCTCCGGGTGCACGAAACGCTGCACCGGCAAGTGACTGCGCGACGGTTGCAGGTACTGGCCGAGAGTCAGCATGTCGATGTCGTGTTCGCGCATGCGCTTCATGACTTCGATGACTTCCTCGTCGGTCTCGCCCAGGCCCAGCATCAGGCCGGACTTGGTCGGAATGTGCGGCATCATCTGCTTGAAGCGTTGCAGCAGGGTCAGCGACCACTGATAGTCCGAACCCGGACGCGCAGCCTTGTACAGGCGTGGCACGGTTTCCAGGTTGTGGTTGAACACATCCGGCGGCTCGGCGGCGGTGATTTCCAGGGCGATGTCCATGCGGCCACGGTAGTCCGGGACCAGGGTCTCGAGCTGAACGTTCGGCGACAGTTTGCGGATTTCGCGGATGCAGTCGGCAAAGTGCTGGGCACCGCCGTCACGCAGGTCGTCACGGTCAACCGACGTGATCACCACGTATTTGAGCTTGAGGTCGGCGATGGCGATGGCCAGGCTTTCCGGCTCGTTGACGTCCAGTGGCTTCGGACGACCGTGGCCAACGTCGCAGAACGGGCAGCGGCGGGTGCAGATGTCGCCCATGATCATGAAGGTTGCGGTGCCGCCGGAGAAGCATTCGCCGAGGTTCGGGCAGGACGCTTCTTCGCAGACACTGTGCAGCTTGTGCTTGCGCAGCAGGCTCTTGATGCGGTCGACTTCCGGCGAAACCGGGATGCGCACGCGGATCCAGTCGGGTTTCTTCGGCAGTTCGGTGGTCGGGATGATCTTGACCGGGATGCGTGCAACCTTCTCGGCGCCGCGCAGCTTGACGCCGGCTTCAACCTTGGGACGCGGGGCCGGGCGCTCGGTCACGTCGAGCGTCGGGATCATGGTTTGCACTGCATCAGTAGTCATATCAGTCGATTCCGCCCGTGAGGGTCGTCTGCTCAGCATAGTCGAGGTGTTTGACGAGCTGCGCGCGCAGCCGGGCACTTACCTCGGCAAATTCAATCGATCCTGCGTGATCGCTCAGCTGGGTCATGGCCAGCCCGGCGTAGCCGCAGGGATTAATCCGTCGAAACGGTTCCAGGTTCATATCCACGTTCAGGGCCAGGCCATGAAAGGAACAACCGTGGCGAATGCGCAAACCCAGAGAAGCGATTTTCGCTCCATCGACATACACGCCGGGAGCATCTGGCTTGGCGGCGGCGGTAACGCCGTAGCTGGCCAGCAGTTCGATCAGGCAGGCTTCCATGCGGCTGACCAGATCGCGCACGCCGAAACCCAGCTTGCGCACATCCAGTAACAGATAGGCCACCAGTTGCCCGGGGCCATGATAAGTCACTTGGCCGCCACGATCGACCTGCACCACCGGAATATCTCCCGGCAGCAACAGGTGTTCTGCCTTGCCGGCCTGGCCCTGAGTGAACACCGGCGGGTGTTCGACGAGCCAGATTTCGTCGTCGGCAGCAGTGCCGCGCTCATTGGTGAAACGTTGCATGGCATGCCAGACCGGCTCGTAAGCCATCTGGCCCAGCTCGCGAAAGCCCAGCGTGCCGTGCATCACAACACCATGTGCACGAAGCCGGTCGCCCGCAGTTCGCTGTTGATGTTGTACAGCTGATCCTGATCGGTGGCGACGATGTGCAGCTGGATGGTGGTGTACTTGCCGGTGCTGCTCTGACGCTCGTCGATGCGCTCGTCATTGATGGTCGCGTGTTTCTTCACGATCTCGATGATCTGGTCTTTGCGGCCGACGCCCGTATCGCTGATCACCTTGACGGGATAATCCGTGACAGGAAATTCGATCTTTGGCGCCTTTACTTCGTTATCGGTCATGGCGTAACGGCCTCTTAAGCCGTGGTAACGCACATGGCCCCGCACCGGATCGGGGCGGGGCCATGCAGGTCAACACAAAATCAGTTGAACAAGCCGTAGAAGAATAGACGGATGCTATCCCACATGCGGCGGAAGATACCACCCTCCTCGACGCCATCCAGAGCGATCAGGTCGGCGCTGTGCACTACCTTGTCTTCCAGTTTGACTTCGACTTTACCGATCACGTCGCCCTTGGCGATTGGCGCAACCAGTTGCGGGTTCATGGTCATGCTGGCTGCGAGTTTCTTCAGCTGGCCTTTCGGCAGAGTCATGGTCAGGTCTTGCGCCAGGCCGGCCTTGACCTGGCTGGTGGTGCCTTTCCATACCGGCGCCTGCGCCAGTTCAGTGCCCTTCTGGTAGAAGGTCTGGGTTTCGAAGAAGCGGAAACCGTAGGTCAGCAGCTTCTGGGTTTCTGCGGCACGGGCCACTTCGCTGTTGGTGCCGAACACCACGGCGATCAGGCGCTGGCCGTCACGTACCGCCGAGGACACCATGCAGTAGCCGGCTTCATCGGTGTGGCCGGTTTTCAGACCGTCGACGGTCTTGTCGCGCCACAGCAGCAGGTTGCGGTTAGGCTGCTTGATGCCGTTCCAGAAGAACTCTTTCTGCGAGTAGATCGCATAGTGAGCCGGGTCTTCGTGGATGATCGCGCGAGCGAGGATCGCCATGTCGTGAGCGGACGAATAGTGCTCAGGGTTCGGCAGACCGGTCGGGTTCATGAAGTGGGTATTGGTCATGCCCAGTTCGGTGACGGTCTTGTTCATCAGGTCGGCGAACGCGTCTTCGCTGCCGGCGATGTGCTCGGCCAGGGCGACGCTGGCGTCGTTACCGGACTGGATGATGATGCCGTGCAGCAGGTCGCTGACAGTCACTTGCGAGCCGACCTTGATGAACATCCGCGAACCGCCGGTGCGCCAGGCGTTTTCGCTGACGGTCACCGGATCGTTTTCACCGATCTGGCCGCGACGGATTTCCAGGGTCGCGATGTACGCGGTCATCAGCTTGGTCAGGCTGGCCGGTGGCAGACGCTGGTCGCCGTTGTTTTCGACCAGCACGTTGCCGCTGCTGGCATCCATCAGAACGTAGGCCTTGGCGGCCAGTTGTGGTGGCGACGGCATCATCTCGGCCGCAAAGGCGGCTGGCGAGAGGAGCAGCGGGACTAGCAGACACAGGCGTTTGGCAAAGGTGGTGATGTTCATCCGTCTCTCGAAATCGCTAATGGAAACTGTCCTTGCGGACAAAATATAATCAGATGGCTTTCTGACGAGCCATCGCGTGTTCAGTTGCTCACTCCAGTCACCCTTGCCGGGCTTTTGTTCTTCGACGAGCCAACAACCTGGTTCACCCCCCGTATACCGCAAGTGAACCGTCAATCAAGGTCTACGTATTACTCGGTGACCACGCTGGGCGAACCCAGATTGGCCAGACGCACACTGTTCTGCACCTGGGCGATTTCACCCGGCGAGCCGATCGGCCCCAGGCGTACCCGGTGCAGGGTCTGCTGATTGCGCACGATCGAGCTGATGAACACTGGCGCGCTCACCATCCCGCTGAGCTTCGACCTCAGCAGTTCGGCAGCGTCCGGGTTGGCGAACGCGCCCACCTGCAGATACTGGCCAGACGCTGGTGCAGAAGCGTTTTTTTTTGCATCGATCTGCACGGGCACCACGGCCGCGGCGTGTTGCTGCGGCGGCGGTGTCCATTGCTCGACGGTGCCGGCCGAAGCCGTAATCACTGGCGCGCTATTCTGCGCCACTTGCGGCTCGTTGAGCATCAGCGGCGCCGGACGGCCCTTGGCCGCCCACCACTGCTGCGGATCGATGCCTTCGACCTTGACCCGCGCGGTGCCGGTTTCGGCATAGCCGAGCTTCTTCGCCGCTGCGTAGGACAAGTCGATGATGCGATCGGAGTAGAACGGCCCACGGTCGTTGACGCGCAGGATCACGGTCTTGTTGTTGTCCAGGTTGGTCACCCGAACGTAACTTGGCAGCGGCAAGGTCTTGTGCGCGGCACTCATGCCGTACAGGTCATACACTTCGCCGTTGGCGGTGTTCTGGCCATGGAACTTGGTGCCGTACCAGGACGCCGTGCCCGAAGCCACGTAGGTCTTGGATTCCTGTAACGGAAAATAGGTCTTGCCCAGCACGGTGTACGGATTGGCCTTGTACGGGCCGGTGTGCAGGGTCGGCGTCGCATCCGGGATGCGCGAAACATCGACATCCCACCACGGCGCGCCGTCTTTGTGCGCGCGGTTGATGTCCAGGCCCGGTTGGGCGCGGACAGCGGTGGACGGGGTCTTCTGCGTCGGCGTACGGCTGGTCGTGCAACTGGCGACCAGGACTGCCAACGCAGCGAAAGCCACCAGCTTCAGGGGTTTATTGTTAGGCAATGCCTGCATTACTTGACGCCCCGTGCTTGTACCAGCTGTTCAGACAGTTGATGTACGGCCATGGCGTACATCACGCTGCGGTTATAACGCGTGATCGCGTAGAAATTCTGCAGGCCCATCCAGTATTCAGGGCCGTTGTCGCCTTCGAGGCGAAATGCGGTAACCGGCATATCATCGCGCAGCGCATCATGACTTGACCAGCCCAGCGCCCGCAACTCTGCGACCGTCTTCACCGGTTCGATACCGGTGGTCAGGCCTTCATCGACCTGCTCGCCGCGCAAATCGGCGCGGCTGACCACCGGCTCGCCGGCAACCCAGCCATGACGCTTGAAATAGCTGGCGACGCTGCCAATGGCATCGTCCGGGTTGTTCCAGATATTGATGTGGCCATCACCGTCGAAGTCCACCGCGTAGGCGCGAAAGCTGCTCGGCATGAACTGCGGCAGGCCCATGGCCCCGGCGTACGAGCCTTTCAGGGTCAGCGGGTCGACCTGCTCTTCACGGGCCAGCAGCAGGAACTCACGCAGTTCCTTGCGGAAAAATTCGGCACGGGGAGGATAGTCGAAGCCGAGGGTCGATAAAGCATCGATCACGCGGAAATTGCCGGTATTACGTCCGAAAAAGGTCTCGACGCCGATGATCGACACGATGACCTGTGCCGGCACGCCGTATTCCTGCTCGGCACGGGCCAGGGTCGCCTCGTGCTGACGCCAGAAATCGACACCCCGGGCGATGCGCGCGTCAGTGATGAACATCGGGCGATATTCATTCCACTGCTTGACCCGTTCGGCGGGTTTGGAGATGGCGTCGAGAATCGACTGCTTGCGTTGCGCCTCGCGGAACACACCCATCAGTTGTTCACCGGCGAAACCGTAGTCGCGGGTCATTTCGCCGACGAATTCGGCCACCTGCGGCGAGCCTTCATAGTCGCCGGCCAGCGCTTCCTGCACGCTCCCCAGCAGGCCCATCAGGCCAACCAGCGGCGCGCATCGAGTCGCCCAGCCACGCATTACTTGCATTGCACTCTTCACCTTATTCAAACCTGTGCGATCCACTTGCGATGGGTATGGATCGACATCAAAACCCCAAACGCTGACAGCAGCGTCACCAGCGAAGTTCCTCCGTAGCTAATGAACGGCAACGGCACCCCCACGACCGGCAACAGGCCACTGACCATACCGATGTTGACGAAAACGTAAACAAAAAAAGTCATGGTCAACGCACCGGCGAGCAATTTGCCGAACAGCGTTTGCGCCTGGGCGGTGATCACCAGCCCGCGACCGATCAACAGCAGATAGATCAGCAGCAGCGCGCAAATCCCCACCAGACCGAACTCTTCACCGAGTACGGCAATGATGAAGTCGGTGTGGCTTTCCGGGAGAAAGTCCAGGTGTGACTGGGTGCCGAGCAGCCAGCCTTTACCGAATACGCCACCGGAACCGATCGCGGCTTTCGACTGGATGATGTTCCAGCCGGTACCAAGCGGATCGCTTTCCGGGTCGAGAAAGGTCAGGACCCGTTGCTTCTGATAGTCGTGCATGACGAAGAACCACATCGCCACCGACACCGGCACCGCCGCCGCCAGTACGCTGAGAATCCAGCGCCAGCGCAGGCCGCCCATGAACAGCACGAAGGCGCCACCGGCGAGAATCAGCAACGAGGTACCGAGATCGGGCTGGCGCACGATCAGAATGAACGGCACGCCAATCAGCATCAGGCTGATGCCTACGTGCTTGAGCTGCGGCGGCAAGGTGCGTTTGGACAGATACCAGGCGATGGTCGCCGGCATCAGGATCTTCATGAATTCCGAGGGCTGGAAGCGGATCACCCCGGGGATGTTGATCCAGCGCGTGGCGCCCATGGCGTTGTGGCCCATGATGTCGACGACGATCAGCAATATCACGCCGATCACGTAACCGAGCGGCACCCAGCGCGCCATGAAACGCGGTTCGAACTGGGCGATGACAATCATCGCCACCAGGCCGATGCCGAAGGATGTGGCCTGCTTGCCGAGCAGATCCCAGCTCTTGCCGCTGGCCGAATACAGCACGAACAGGCTGCCGGCGGCGAGGATCAGCAACAGGATCAACAGCGGGCCATCGATATGCAGTCTTTGCAGCAACGTCGCGCGGCGACGCATCACATCCTCGCTGGAGAGCATGCGATCGAAATTATTCATCACGGGCCGGGGCCTCCGCAGTGATTGGGCTGGCGTATTCGGCTTTCAGGTGGCCGTCCTGGTCGAGCAACCAGGCGTCCATGACCTGACGCACCACCGGCGCGGCAACACCGGAGCCGGATTCACCGTTCTCGACCATCACCGACACGACGATTTTCGGATCATCGGCCGGGGCGAAGCCGACGAACAGGGCGTGGTCGCGGTGGCGTTCCTGGACCTTGGAGCGGTCGTATTTCTCGCCCTGCTTGATCGCCACCACCTGCGCGGTACCGGACTTGCCGGCGATGCGGTATTGCGCGCCGATCGCTGCTTTGCGCGCGGTACCACGGGCACCGTGCATCACCTGCTGCATGCCGTGGTTGACCTTGTTCCAGTCGGACGGGTCGCGCAGGACGATGTTCGGCATCGGGTTTTCATCCACCGGCTTGACCCCGTCGAGGGACTTGGCCAGGTGCGGACGATTCCAGATGCCTTTGTTGGCCACCAGCGCCGTGGCCTGGGCCAATTGCAGCGGCGTCGATTGCATATAGCCCTGGCCGATCCCGAGAATCAGGGTCTCACCGGGGAACCACGCCTGCTTGCGCGTCGCCCGTTTCCATTCGCGGGACGGCATCAGGCCCGGGGATTCTTCGAACATGTCCAGCGAGACCTTCTGGCCGATGCCGAACTTGTTCATGTAGGTCGACAGCCGATCAATGCCGAGCTTGTGCGCCAGGTCATAGAAGTAGGTGTCGTTGGACCGCATGATCGCCGTGTCGAGGTCGACGAAGCCGTCACCGGTGCGGTTCCAGTTGCGGTACTTGTGGTCGTAGTTGGGCAGCATGTAATAGCCCGGGTCGAACACCCGGCTCGAAGCCGTGACCACGCCGGCGTCGAGACCGGCAATCGCTACCGCCGGTTTGATCGTCGAGCCCGGCGGGTACAGACCGCGCAGCACGCGGTTGAACAGCGGGCGGTCGATGGAATCACGCAACTCGGCGTAAGCCTTGAAGCTGATGCCGGTGACGAACAGGTTCGGGTCGAAACTTGGCTGACTGACCATCGCCAGCACTTCACCGGTCTTTGGATCGAGCGCGACCACCGCACCACGGCGCCCGCCCAGCGCGGCCTCGGCGGCTTCCTGCAACTTGATGTCGAGGCTCAGGACGATGTCCTTGCCGGGAATCGGATCGGTGCGCTTGAGCACGCGCAACACGCGGCCACGGGCGTTGGTCTCGACTTCCTCGTAACCGACCTGACCGTGCAGTTCCGGCTCGTAGAAACGCTCGATGCCGGTCTTGCCGATGTGATGGGTGCCGCTGTAGTTGACCGGGTCCAGCGATTTCAGCTCTTTCTCGTTGATCCGCCCCATGTAGCCCACCGAGTGCGCAAAGTGCGCGCCCTGCGGGTAATGCCGGACCAGTTGCGCGACCACTTCCACCCCGGGCAGGCGGAACTGGTTCACCGCGATGCGGGCGATCTGTTCTTCGGTCAGCTCGAACAGGATCGGCACCGGCTCGAACGGCCGGCGCCCCTGACGCATGCGTTTCTCGAAGATCACCCGGTCCTCGGGCGTCAGCTCCAGCACCTCGACGATGACGTCGAGCACCTGCTGCCAGTCGCCGGAGCGCTCGCGGGTCATGCTCAGGCTGAAGCTCGGCCGGTTGTCGGCCACAACTACGCCGTTGCGGTCGAAAATCAGCCCGCGCGTCGGCGGAATCGGCTGCACATGGACGCGGTTGTTTTCCGACAGAGTCGAGTGATACTCGTACTGGATCACCTGCAGGTAATACAGACGCGCGATCAGCACACAGATCAGCGCCACAATCACGATCGCACCGAACACGACACGGCTGCGCACCAGACGGGCGTCCTTTTCGTGGTCCTTGATGCGGATCGGCTGAGACATGAGGGCAGGCTTACTTGTGGTAAGGGTGGCCGGACAACACGGTCCAGGCACGGTACAACTGTTCGCCGATCAGGATCCGCACCAGCGGGTGCGGCAAGGTCAGCGGCGACAACGACCAGCGCTGGTCAGCGCGCGCACAGACTTCCGGTGCCAGCCCTTCCGGGCCGCCGACCATGAAGTTGACCGTGCGCGAATCCAGGCGCCAGCGATCGAGTTCGACCGCCAGTTGCTCGGTGCTCCACGGCTTGCCGTGAACCTCCAGCGTGACGATCCGCTCGTTGTGCCCGACCTTGGCCAGCATGGCTTCGCCTTCCTGGCGGATGAAACGGGCCACGTCGGCATTCTTGCCACGGGTATTGAGCGGAATTTCCACCAGTTCCAGCGCCAGCTCGGACGGAAGACGCTTGGCATATTCATGCCAGCCTTCTTCCACCCACTTGGGCATGCGTGAACCGACGGCGATCAGGCGCAGTCGCACAGCGATCCCTTAGAACTGGTCTTTGTTGAGCTTGGTGAAATGCTCGTGGGTGTTTTCCGGGCTGTGGTGCTTGGCATCGGCCGCACGGCTTTGCTCGGCACCGGCCCACAGACGCTCCAGGTCGTAGAACTGACGCGCCGAGGCGGTCATCATGTGCACGATCACCAGATCGAGGTCGAGCAGAACCCAGTCGCTGTCGCCCTTGCCTTCTTCGCCCAGTGGCTTGGCGCCCTGCTTCTTCACTTCCTCGCGGACCTTGTCCAGCATCGCGTTGATCTGGCGATTGGAGGTACCGGTGGCGATGATCATGTAGTCAGTGATGCTCTGCTTGTCGCGCACATCGATGATCTGGATGTCCTGGGCCTTGACGTCTTCCAGCGCGGCGACGGCAATCTTGACCAGTTCGTCGCCCTTGAGCGGCTCGTTGGTGTTGACGGCTTCCGGCAGTGGTGCGCTCTTGAACGTGCCTTTGCGCTTTACTTTCGGTAGATCTTTATCAGTCATATGTAACTCGTTTTGCTCATGTATTCGGCGGCTTGGGGATACGGTGATCCGTATCGGTGAAGCACGCCTTGTTCAGTTCGACGCACGGTACAGACCGTGCGCATCGATGTAGGCCAGGACCGCGTCGGGCACCAGGAAACGTACCGACTTACCGCTGGCCAGCAGTTGACGGATCTGGGTGGCGGAAACCGCGAGCGGTGTCTGCCAGACGAATGCAATCTGTCCGCTCGGCCCTTTCATGGCCAGCGGGTCGCTCACCGAACGCGCTGCCAGCAGGTTGCGCAAGGCATCCGGCGGTTCGCTGTCGGCGTCCGGGCGCTGTAGCACCAGGATGTGGCAATGCTGGAGCAACTCTTCCCAGCGGTGCCAAGTGGGCAGGCCGCAAAATGCGTCCCAGCCCAAAAGCAGAAAAACCTGGGTCTCGGCGGGCATCTCTGCGCGCAGCGACTCCAGGGTATCGATGGTCCAGGACGGTTTGTCCCGCTGCAATTCGCGGGCGTCCACCACCAGCGGCGGCAATCCGGCCACCGCGCACTCGACCATCGCCAGCCGATCCTGCGCCGACACCTGCGGCGTACCGCGATGTGGCGGCCGCGCATTCGGCATCAGGCGCAACTCGTCCAGCGCCAGCGCTTCGACAACTTCCAGCGCGCCACGCAAATGGCCGATGTGCACCGGGTCGAACGTACCGCCCAGCACGCCAATGCGTTGCGGGCGCGACTCGCTGCCGGTGTGCGGCGCTGTCAGGTCGAGGTCGGTCAAGTCAGACCGTCGCCTGGCCGCGCAACTGGCCATCGCCGACCACGATGTACTTCTCGCAGGTCAGCCCCTCGAGCCCCACCGGGCCGCGGGCGTGCAGCTTATCAGTAGAAATGCCGATCTCGGCACCCAATCCGTATTCAAATCCATCGGCAAAGCAGGTCGGCGTGTTGATCATCACCGAGGCCGAGTCGACTTCCGCCACGAACCGGCGGGTGTCGGCGAGGTTTTCGCTGACGATCGAGTCGGTGTGATGGGAGCCGTAATGATTGATGTGTTCGATTGCCTGCTCCAGTCCGTCGACCACGCGGATCGACAGGATCGGCGCCAGGTACTCGGTGTGCCAGTCGTCCTCGGTGGCCGCTACAGCCTCGATGATCGCCCGGGTGCGTTCGCAACCACGCAGCTCGACACCTTTGTCGCGGAACTGCGCGGCCATCGACGGCAGGAAATCCCTGGCAATCGCTCGATCGACCAGCAAAGTTTCCATCGCGCCACAGATGCCATAACGGTAAGTCTTGGCGTTGAAGGCGATGCGCTGGGCTTTGGCCAGATCGGCATGTTCACTGACGTAAACGTGGCAGATGCCGTCCAGGTGCTTGATCACCGGCACGCGGGCATCGCGGCTGATGCGTTCGATCAGGCCACGGCCACCACGGGGCACGATGACGTCGACGTATTCAGGCATGCTGATCAGCGCGCCGACCGCGGCACGATCAGTGGTTTCGACCACTTGCACCACGGCGGCGGGCAGTTCGGCCTCGGCCAGACCGCGCTGAATGCACGCGGCAATCGCGCGGTTGGAATGAATCGCCTCGGAGCCACCGCGCAGGATGGTCGCGTTGCCGGACTTCAGGCACAGGCTGGCGGCATCGATGGTCACGTTCGGACGGGATTCGTAGATGATTCCGATCACGCCCAGCGGTACACGCATCTTGCCGACCTGAATGCCCGACGGACGGAAGCTCATGTCGCGGATCGCGCCGACCGGATCCGCCAGTGCAGCGACCTGGCGCAAGCCGACGATCATGCCGTCGATGCGTGCCGGGGTCAGTTCCAGACGTTCCAGCAGCGCCGGCTCAAGACCGCTGGCGCGACCGGCAGCCAGATCCAGCTCATTGGCTGCGGCCAGCTCGGCGCGTGCAGCATCCAGAGCATTGGCGGCAGCCTGCAAGGCGCGGTTTTTCTGCGCGGTGCTGGCGCGACCGATGACCTTGGAGGCAGCGCGGGCGGCGCGACCCAATCGGGTCATGTAGTCAAGAACGGACTCAGTCATGGTCTGCTGGGGTCTTGGCAAAGAGGAAAGCGGCAGATTATAGCTGTCGCGTCCCGGGACTAACAGCGGTGACGGGCGGATGGTCGAAATGAGCTGCGTTTGCCCCTCGTTCAGACGTAATTAAGCTCAGCGTTGTTATCATCACGACCTCTTGAGCCTGGATAAACCTTGCCCATCATGACCAACGTGCCCCTTTGCCCCGAGTCCGCGCGCCTGCCCGTGGGCCTGCCGGACAGTTTTTTCGACCGCGACGCACAAGTGCTGGCGCAGGCGCTGCTCGGCAAAGTCATCCGCCATCGCGTCGGCGACCTGTGGCTGAGCGCACGAATCATCGAGACCGAAGCCTATTACTGCGCGGAAAAAGGCAGTCATGCCTCGCTCGGTTACACAGAAAAGCGTAAGGCTTTGTTTCTGGATGGCGGCCACATCTATATGTACTACGCCCGTGGCGGTGATTCGCTGAACTTCAGCGCGCAAGGTCCGGGCAATGCCGTTTTGATCAAATCCGCCTATCCGTGGGTCGACGAGGTCAGCGGCCCGGCGAGTCTGGCGCAGATGCTGCTGAACAATCCCGATGCCCAGGGGCGACCGCGTCCGACGCAGAAGCTCTGCGCCGGGCAGACGTTGTTGTGCAAGGCATTGGGTTTGAAAGTACCGATGTGGGATGCCAAGCGTTTCGACCATGAGTTGTTGCTGGTCGAAGACACCGGGCCGCCGCCCTCGCAGATTATTCAAACCACCCGGCTGGGCATTCCGCTGGGCCGTGATGAACACTTGATGTACCGCTTCGTTGACGCCGCGTATGCGCAATGGTGCACGCGGAACCCGCTGCGACGGGGTCAGGTCGAAGGCCGGGATTATATGTTGCTGTAAATGCTTACCCTTGTAGGAGCTGCCGCAGGCTGCGATCTTTTGATCTTGTTCTTTTAAAGCAGAATCAAAAGATCGCAGCCTGCGGCAGCTCCTACCGGGATCATCAATAGTCTGGAGTTTTTCTGTATGGGCCCATGGCTCGATAGCATCACCGGATGGCTCGGCGCCAATCCACAGTGGCTGGCCGCAGCGGTGTTCCTCGTGGCGTGCGTGGAGTGCCTGGCGATTGCCGGGCTGATCGTGCCAGGCACGGTGCTGCTGTTTGCCGTGGCGGTACTGGCCGGCAGCGGCGCGCTGTCACTGAGCGAAACGCTGCTGCTGGGCTTTCTTGGCGGCATCCTCGGCGACCTGATCTCGTACTTTCTGGGGCGGCATTTCCATCAGAACATCCGCCGCCTGCCGGGCCTGCGCCATCATCCGGAATGGATGGCTGGCGCCGAGTCGTACTTCCAGCGCTATGGTATCGCCAGCCTGCTGGTCGGGCGTTTCATCGGCCCGCTGCGGCCGATGCTGCCGATGGTCGCCGGGATGTGCGACATGCCGTTCCCGCGCTTCTTCGCCGTCAGCCTGCTCGCCGCCGCCGGCTGGAGCCTGGCTTACCTGTTGCCGGGCTGGGCCACGGGCGCAGCGTTCCGCCTGCCATTGCCTGAAGGCTTCTGGCTCGAAGCCGGGATTGTCGCGGCCAGTATCGCGGTGATGGTCGGCCTGAGCGTCAACAGCAGCGTGCGCCGACATCGTCGCGCGACGATCTGGATCGGCAGCATGAGCCTGTTGATCCTGATTGGCCTGTTCATCGGCTACCCGTACCTGACCGCGCTCGACAACGGTGTGATGACTCTGGTGCAGGAACATCGTCAGCCAGCGCTGGACGAAATCGCCGTGACGCTGACCCTGATCGGCGAGTTCCGCAACATGCTGCTGTTCAGCGCCCTGCTTGTCATATTGCTGTTGCTGTGCAAGCAGTGGCGCCAGGCGATATTTGCCGGCGCGACCATGATGGTGACCGCGATGGCCAACACCGGAACCAAATACTTCTTCGCCCGGGTGCGCCCTGAAGTGCTCAGTGATCCATTGACCACCTACAGCATGCCAAGCGGTCACGCCTCGGGCGCATTCGCCCTGTTCCTGACGCTGGGTGTACTGGCTGGTCGCGGTCAGCCGCCACGCATGCGTCTGACCTGGCTGCTGATTGCCTGCATCCCGGCACTGGCAATTGCCTTGTCACGGGTCTATCTGGGGGCGCACTGGCCAACCGACATTCTCGCCGGTGCCATGCTCGCCAGTTGCGTCTGTGCCGCGATGCTGTGGTTGAGCCAACGACAGACGTCCCTCAACGCGATGCCGTTCAAGATCTGGTGGCTGATCCTGCCATCGATGGTTGCACTGTTCGGATTCTTTGTACTGCGCCACTTGCCCCATACATTGTTGCGTTACGCTTATTGAAACAAATACTTTTCAGATATCAACCATTAAGCGCCGCTCTTCGGAAACACTCGAAGAGAGCGGCGCCGCCATTGGATTCACCTGTATTACTTGCGCACTCGCAAGCCGGCTAACTTTCCTGCTGAAACGAATATAAAATTGGCGTTACATAATAAATCCAACTTCATACACCAGCGCCTTTCATACTGATAAGCACACGCCAGGTTAATAAACTTGATTAGCGTGATTACATATCCTCAAACATTGATCTCACCAGACAATGTTTATAGTTGCTATCAGTTTCGAGTCAAATCATGAGTCCAAAATTACCGCGCAAAACGTCCGTGACGGCTACGCGCCATTCTGAAACAGGCACTTCCGGGACGCGCAGATCCGACATTGCGCTCCCCGGGTTTTCGCGCATCACGGATCTTTATCAACAGACATTGCCGAACATTCCTGGCAGCCTGCAATCAAGCGGGGAAACTCCAAGGTTGCCCGCCGTCGAAGTCACCCCCATGCCAGCCCATAGAGGGAGTGAAAAATCGATAGATGACTATTGGCTTTCCGAGGCTTTTTTGCGCGGCATGAACCCCGCCGACGCAGAAGGCTTTCGCTGGATCGTCAACCGCAAGTTCGTTGATGTGTATGTCGACGGCGTGCTGCGCACCACTCATGTCGGCCTCGATGAATCCGGCACCCTGCGAAGCAAACTGCTGACCGAGCGCATCCCTTCCGGACCGCGCCTGTATAAAAATGCCGAGGGCCAGACCTGGCGCCTGACGGAACAGCCTGCGGCAAAACGACCGCGCGTGCAGTCACCCTCTCAGCCCATCGACCAGAGCCGCTACTGGCCCTCGGGGCGCTCGCCAGACAACCAGGGTTATTTCGAAATGCGCGAGTCCGGGGGATCAAGCGCACCTCAGACACTGTTCGCTCTCACGGATGAGTATGGCAACTTCATGCGCGTCGACCCGCCCGCTGGCGGCTTTGACGCACAGCCGACGCACTTCGTGCACTGGACCGACAGGCAAATCTGGCAACTGTACGGGCTGCACGGCGAGGACATCGTGAGGTTTCGTCTGCATGCCCACACCACCGGCCAGCCACCCCAATGGGCGCAACCATCGCCCACGGGCAACCCGGTGACCGACCTGCTGCGCGACAGCCTGCGCTGGCTGCACCCGGCCATGTCCTTCAAGGAGCGTGAGCGTTATCTGCAGTCGTTCAACCTGCTGCCAAGCCAATTGCTGCGTCTGCAGCAAGACATGCAGAACCGGCTGGCAATACCGGCCTGGGTCCAGGCTCACCAGCGCTTGCTCGATGACGTCGACAATCCGCAGCGACTCGAGCAGTTCGCCAAGGATGCAGTCGAACAACTCAACCTCAAGCGCAATGCCCGCCACGACTGGTATCACGCCGAGAACAGTCTGACTCCCGAAATACGTGAAGCACTGCTGAAGAAACTCGGTTACTTGCGCAACAAGAACAATTGCCTGTACCGCACCGACATTCCTGCGCTGTTTCGAGGTGACGAGCGCACCCCGTTCGAATTGGCGAACGACGGCACCATGCTGCCGCGCTACCACCATGAACCCGGCGCCACTACACACAAGCCGATCAGCGCGACCTTCAGTCTCAATGAGGGCCAGATGTATGCCAGCGCGCCGGATCCTGAATACCTGCGCTTCAACAGCCAGACCCACAAATATCCGGGGCGTGATGCCAGTGACAGCAGCTCGGAAAGTGCTGACAGCGATGCCAGCGATTCGCCGAGCAGTTCGTCTTCCGGCTGGTCTGAACCGGCCAGCCCCGTGGCGTGGGATCACGAGCGCGATTACCGGTCCAGCCGCACCCGGCAGACGGAAATGTTCATCTACGCCCTCGACACCCGCAACCTTGAAGTCGTCCCGCATGAAGAAAACATGATGTTCAACGCCAGCGCCCGCAAAACGCCGCCGACCTGGTTTCCCTCTGACGATTTCGAGGGACTGATCTCTGTCAGCCGCAGCGGACTGAGTGCCGAGCGTATCTGGCTGCTGAACAGCGCCCAGACCAAAGGCGCCAGGGTGACAGACATCAACGACATGGCGGGAGACAGCGCTGGACGCATCAAAGCGGCGACCCATGCCGGACACTCCAATCAGTTCGAATATGACCGATTGATCGACCAGGTCGAGGCAGCGGCCCTGCCCATAGTCAGGCTTTCAGGCAACAGAAACGAATTCGCTCATGACATCGTCTGGCCCTGAAACAAACAGTTTGCCCGCAACACCGGTAAGGAAACCGCAGCTTCATACACACCATTCAAGGATCAAGACGTGGCGAAACTCATCATACCCTCGACGCATAGTTCCAATGTGCGCCTGCTTCAAGTCACTCCCATTGATGCCTCAGCCAATGCGTATGCACCGGCAACAGGCAACCCCGAGCACGTGCCTTCACCTTCCATCGTCGAGCCCGCTGACGCCTCGCACAGCCAGACGCTGCAATCCCTCGACGAACACTTCGGCCCGCTGCGCATTGGCGAGTACATGGCCAGTCGGGTCGAACTGCAGGCGCTGGGCGCAACGGTCAACGGCCAACTGATCAGCACGACAAACGCCAACATGAAGGTCCCGGATCAAGAGTTTCTCGACGGGCTCAATTTCCAGGCGGCAGCAGTCGAAAGTCGCTTGAGGGCGGCCGACGTCCCGGACAGCGGCCTGGTGGCAATGCTCTTTTATGAGATCGCCTGCAAACGCTCCATCGACGCCGGGCCGATGTTCGTCAGCGACTCGCCCATTGCGGCTGGCAGCAGTACCGATCGCCTGAATCAACTGGGCAAGGCTGCGCAAAAGCTGGATATCCATCGGATCGATACGTTCGAAAACGCGCCAGGCTGGATCAACAAATACAAAAGTTACCTGACCAGCAGTGCAGGTGTCGGCCTGCAGGGGTTTGGCATCTACAGCGGTTATATGGCCATGGCCGATGCGCTGCAAAAGGGTGAAAAACTGGAAGCGCTGTTCCAGGGCAGCTCCATTGCCGCCGAACTCGGCTCGCTGGTCATCGAGCAGGGTCTGACCAAGACTGGCCACGCGATGCTCACTCAAGGAGGCAACCTCTTCAAATACTTCCCGCTGACTTCGGTGGGCAAATACATGAGCCGCGGCGCAGGAATGTTCGCCAGCGCGATCACCCTGCCGTTCGACATCATTGATGCGGTCAAATCGTTCAACGCTGCTGCTGCCGCGTCGGGCAAAGAAGCGCAGGATCACTACGTCAGTGGCGCGTTGAGCGTGGCCGGCGCTGGCATCAGTCTGGTGTTGGGCGTCGCTGCGCTGGCCGGGTTTGGCAGTGTCGCCGGCCCGGTCGGGCTCGCCGCTGCGGCGCTGCTGATCGCCGGGTCGATGATTTATCAGGCCGCGCGGGTGGTTGACGACATCGATGACTACATTGAACTCTCCGGCCTCGAACGCCTGCGCTCCGGCTGGTTCGCTTTCACCCGCCAGGAACTGGACACGGAGGTGATGGATCGCTTCAAGCTGAGCAAAGGTTATCGCGACCATGAAAAACAGCTCGAACAGTCGGCCAGGGACCTGCTCGAGGGCGCGTACAAGAACTCCATCGAGCACGTGGTCAACGGCGCTTTTCGCACCGAATTGCAATCCGTCGAGCTGTGGCGCTATGTCTGGGACGAAAGCGTCGGACAGAAGCCGTTCAAACTCGATAGCCAGGCCGTCATCGTTGGCGCAGACGATGTGATCGATGCCGGCGATGGCTTGCCTGCCGATCTCAAAGGCAAGGTCAGCGGCAGCGCGGGCGAAGGCAAAGGCATTTTCTGGCGCCTGGGCGATGGCGATGACCGCGTCGTCGGCGTCAAGGCCCAGGCCAATCTGTTCACCTACCGCGACGGCCACAAAGCGCTGACCGGCGGCGACAGGAACGATGCGTTCCATCACGAAGTCACTGAGCAGGAACTGGACCGGCCAGGCAAACCGGCGCACATCAATGTGCTCGACGGCGGTGCCGGCGCCGACACCGTGGCGTTCGAAGGCAGCCGCCCGACCAGCGACACGCGCCACATAGGGCATGACATCAATCTGCAAACCGGCAAGGTGGCGTTGCGCGGCCTGGACCCAGCGGCGCAAGGAATCGAAGTCGCGCACCTGACTTCGTTCGAGAACGTCTCGACCCTGCGCAAAGGCACCAGCCGCGTCACGGGCACCGCCGATGCCAACCAGATTGCTGCCAACGGTTACGACCGCATCAGCGCAGGAGACGGCAACGACATCATTGCCATCTTCGGCACCGAGTGTCAGGTGGACGGAGGCAGCGGCGAGGACAGCTACTACATCGCCAATTCCAATATGCGCACAACGATCATCGAGGACGGCGAACACTCCAGCGTGGTCGAATTCGGCTGGCCGCGGGAAATCATTCAGCGCTGGCAGGTCATTGGCACTTCGCTGGTCGTCAGCTCGCTGCGCGGCAAGGATGGCAGCGAACCCGAACATGTGCTGACGCTGGAAAACGTCTATCGGATGGTCGACGGCCAGCGCCAACTGAAAAACGCCCGATGGTTGTTCCGCACACAAGACAAATATGAACTGCTGGCGCTGCTGCCTGCCCAGCCAGGCGAAGCACTGAGTCAGGACATCGAGGTCGCCGTGACCGTCAACGGTCGACCGGCCGCGGCGCCGGCCATCATCAATGACGGCAAGGTAGTCATCGACAGCCAGGGCCTGAATCGATATTTCATTGCACGCACGGACCGTCGGGTCGAATTCGTCGCTGAGCGCACCGCACCTGCCACGGCCCGCACCGTTTATCTCGACTTCCGGGACAGTGAAATCATCGACGCGGTGATCAGCTATGACGTCGAGTTGCGTAACGGAGTTTCGGGCAATACCCACCTGATCTACACGAATATCTGCCTGTCGATTCTGCTGCCGTCCAAAGTGGTTGCGTTCAAGGGCGTGATTCAAACCATTGCATCAGCGACGGGATACAGCGGCCGCAACAGCCTGAAAGTCACCACACCCCTGCTGGCGCAGGACATCGTGCTGGTTCTCCAGGATGAAGTTTCCTACCGCCTGCAAGTGCCGGAGCTGGACTACGAAGAAGACGCGCAAAACCCCGGCACGCGGCTGTTCAGCACACGCAGCTGGTTGAAAAAGCGCAATGGCAAATATCTGTTCACGCGGCCTTTGGTCAGTGAAAAACCAGCATTGACCGCACAGGCGAGCAAGGTGGTCATCGAACAGCGTGCGCACACAGGAATCTATCTGCTCGAGGGCCAGAGCGCGACGTACGACGTTTATCTGGCCAGCAACTGCATCGTGCGCCTGTCCACCCCGGGGGCCGCGGCGAAAACCGCCAATGCGTCAACCTGGAATCTGTTTACTCGCACGCTCGGTGAGACCGTTACACGCGAGGACATCCGGCTTGACGGCAATCGCTTGCGCATCGCCAGCGTCACCGTTGAACTGCCGGAGATGGGAGTCGACACGCCAGTGGAGTCCGTCAGCGTGGTGACGTCGGCCGGCAATATCTACGAAGTCTCGCTGCTGTTCGAAATGTTGCAGCTATACGTCATCGATGCCCGCAGCTACGCCAGCGTCGAGGCGCTGCTGGCCGGCATCGAACAGCACAGGCAACGCAGCGAACTGGCCGCACGGGTCTACGTGACGCACATCGGTTACCAGCCCGGCATGCAGGGCACGCTGGTGTACAACTCGGTGAGCAACTACTGGAGTTCGGTGACTGATCCACAGACACGCTTGAACCGCGAAGACCTGTTTATCGCCCGCCATTGAATCTGACCGCGCCAGCGCGATGTGAACAAATTGCCAGTGGAGATCCGACTATCCACTGGCACCTGAACAACTCTGCCATTGAAGGCTGACTCGTAAAAAAAGGAGTTTTTTCATGCGACAAAAACCAGGAGGCGTGCGCCCTTCACCGACGGCCGATACATCCACCGGTTCAACATCCCGTCCTTCACAACCCGATCGCTTGACAGATCTGGACTTCCATTTGCCAGGACGAATCAGACCGGACGGTTTGAACGAAGCGCCTGGCACCGGCCCCAGCGCCTTTGACGATCATGGACAAGTGGATGCGAACATCACGGTCTCGCAGATGCGCGAGACGCAAGCTCCTCGACCTCGAACAACAGGCTTGCCACTGGAACTCTACTTGCAAAGCGTCGATCAGACCCTCGCCTGCAATGCGAACGGCCTGAGGGTTTATAAGGGTCGTCAGTTTGCCGACATCGCCAATGATGACGGCACCGCCGCAGGGCAAACGGTGATGGTGGCGTATCACGACCTGATGAAGGCCTGGCGCGCCAGGCTGCCGAGCGAGCGAGTGCCATCCGGACCGCCTCTTTATCGAGTCGCCGACACTGACTTGTGGAGCTTGAACAAGCTCGTCGAGGAGTACCCATCCGATCGTCGGGCCGGATCCTATTCCGCAGCTGTACCGGATGCGCAAGGCTATTACGCAGTACACGAATGGCAGGAAACGCCCCATCAAGGGCGGGTCACCTCGCGTTTGAATGTCGGCTTCGCCTTTCGGGACAAGCACGGCAGACTGATCAAAGCAGACCCGAGCGAGGCACGTCCGGACCCTTCCTTGCCTTTGCAGCTTGCGCACTGGACCGATGGCGAAATCTGGGATGCGTATAACCTGCGCGATGCACAAATCCATGCCTTTCGTACCGAAGCCCAAGCAAACGGCGGTCCGCCAGCGTGGGCAAGACGCAGGGATATCAAGGACCATCATAAATTCCTTCTGGACTCCATGAAGTGGTCCCACCCGGAGAAAACGCGCAGCGAATGTGCCGAGCTTTTACGCAGTTACAATCTGAGCGTCGCTCAGCAAAAACGCTTGCGTGCAGACATGGAAGACGGCTTCCCGGAGTGGGCCGGACAGCACAGACAAATGACACAAAACGGCCCGGACGAGAAAAGGTTCGAGCACATTGCAGAGGAACTGGGCCCGTTCAGTCTGAAGCTTAGAGAAGAAGGTGAAGGGGGTGAGAGCGATCTGCCTGACATTAGTCAACGTTATGAAGAAAGCTTTCTGAACAGCTATCTCGAATATGCAGGCTACAAGCGCAACAAGCATGACTATCTTTATCGTACGGACATCCCTGCAATGTTCCGCGCCGATTTGCGTACCCCCTTTGAACTGGCGCGGGACAAGCGGTTGGTGAAGTTGCGGGGCAACCCTTCCGACACCACAACCAAACATGCTTTCAGCGCGACATTTTCTTTGGGTGACGGCGTCCATTATTTGAGTTTTGACTACTATTCCAACCCCCGCCACTACAACAGCCAGGCCAACCGCTATGCGGGGCATTTTTCCGACAGTGACTCATCCAGCGGAAATCGATTCAGTTCGGGTGAGGAGTCGGACACATCATTTGAGATGGACAACTCGCGTGATTACCCATTGCTGCGGCGCAAACAGGCACTTGGCTTTATGTATGTCATCGACACTCGCAGCATCGAAGTGGTCCCGCGGGTGGAAAACATCTACCTGAATAACAGGGACTTTGAGGGGGATACCTACGAAGGGCGGATTTCCATGCCCACCCGGGGTATCAGCGCCGAAAGGATCTGGCTGGTGCGATCGGATCTGAGCCAGGCAGCGCGTGTCGAGGATGTGTTAAGGCAGGCAGGCGACAATGCGGATGCGATCGAAAAGGCAACCTGGGCAGGCACTGATGGTGAGGATATGTATTGGCATGGAAGCAATGCCTATGACCGATTGATAGATCAAATAGCCCAATCCGGTGGCGTCGTGTTAAAGCTGCCAAAAGGCGGGAAGACCTGTTCCAATGATGTGACCTGGCCTGTGGCCGAACACTACCGCCCATGAAAAAAGGCGCCATTCATTGAAAATGAATGGCGCCTTTTCATGAATCTGCTGCTGTACGTTATTTAACGACTTTGATCACCAATCGTGCAGGTTTGCTGTTGAAGGCGTTATGCCCTGTGACATTGGGGTCTGTGTCCAGAAACAAACTCATGCCATCGCTCAACTGCCGATACAGCGGCTTGTCCTGCGGCTCGCTGTTCAACTCGATAAGTGCCGCACCGGAAGCGATATCGTTGAGGGAAGCCTTCGGCGCCCCATAGGTACTGATTGAAAAGTAATGCTGCGGGGCGCTGGTGCTTGCCAACAGGTTATGGGTCTTGTCCTCGATGAACATCTGCGCACCGTCAAACGCGCCCGGATGCACCAGGTGGACTGCGTAATAATCACCCTGAGGAACGAATTTCAACACCAGCGGGTCATCATCCTCATGGTCAGCCAGCGTAATGAAGCTGGATGTCCGCAGGCTCGTCAGTCCTACCTCAGCCTCCAGTTTTTCGCCCAGGGTTATCCGCTTGTCTCGCAACACCTGTTGCAGACGCTGTTGATTGAGAACGACCGGTCGACCATCCAGATAAAGATTTGCCGTGAAGCTCTTATTGTTTATTTTTGCCAAAGACATAGGGTTACCCACTGATAAACGCTCTGCCGTGACTCAACTGCATCGGCAGATAAATACTGAAAAGGGAAAAATCAAATAGCGGTCGCGGTCGCGATGGTTGCGGCTGTTGCCAACATCCGCGGTATATCGCCGTCAGGGATCTTTCCAGACTTGCGTTTACGTCGGGCTATTACCATGCGATCGGCATAATTCGCTGCCGCCTCGATTACGAGGCCGGCGTTATGATCAGTACCGGCATTTTTCAGAATATACTTGCCGGCAATATCGTCCCAGAACGCCCATTCATCTTCATATACAGTCATGCTTTCGTCCTTGTTCTTGTTCAAGTCATCCGCTTCCTGCGGACAACTTGAAACTAAGGCAAAGGCATGATCAGAACAATGCTGGCAAAAGCGATCAGTTGATTCAGAGTGCAACTAGGCAAACAACTCGCCCTGCAACTCATCGAGCAATGCCTGAATTGCATCCAGCCGTTGCTGAGGGTCGTCGAGTTGCAGCAGATCGATCTTGTCTTCTTCAGCGAAGGGCAACAGATAGGCAAGCTGATTGGCCAGCGCCTGTTGCCCGGCGGCTTCGGTGC
>NZ_RAZO01000121.1:0-6122 GCF_004307535.1 Pseudomonas sp. Sample_9 | reverse complement strand
CCCGCGAGCACGGCATGAGCATCCGCAACTTCATGCGCCGCTTCCAGACCGCCACTGGCGACAAGCCGCTGCACTACTTGCAGCGCCTGCGCATCGAGACGGCCAAGGGCCTGCTCTCGGGCACGCGCAAGAGCATCAAGACCATCAGTTACGAGGTCGGTTACGACGATGCGAGCTTCTTCGCGCGACTTTTCCGCCAGCACACAGAACTGTCGCCTAACCAGTACCGGCAGCAGTTTCAGCAGGCTGCGTAACCCTCCGCCAGACTGACGTCCCTGTGGGTGTAGTCCTTCCACGGGGACCGGCTTGTAAGTTGTGATTCGTCCGACACAAATGAACGAAAACAGAACAACGTCTGGCTGTGTTTTACGACTGTTCAGACGTGCCTGCGCCGACCAGACTACTTCCCAAGCACATCGCATCAGGGAAGATCAACAGTGACCATCGGCTCCAGCTACAACTATCCCTCGCAGGCTCCCGGCCTTGAAAAACGCAAAAAACGTTCGCCACAGGACAAATGGAAAGCCCGTTTCCCCAATCCACCGGACCTGTGTTTTGACTACCGCGCGTTACTGGAGCAGCCAGGCGGAATCGCCCGAGCGACTGATTCCAGCCATCGAATCTGCATCATCGGCGCAGGCATCACAGGCCTGACGGCAGCAAGAGAATTGCTGCGCTGCGGCTTCACCCAGATCACTCTGATCGAACAGTCCTCGCGAATCGGCGGCAGGCACCTGACCGTTCCCGGCAGCCCCCAATCCAAGGCCAGCCATACCCCATTCGAAATGGGCGCAATGCGCATGCCTTTGTTCAATCGCGAAGGAGAATCGCCGAAGGACGGTCGCTCGCTGATGGCCTACTACGCGACGATTTTCGACCTGGCACTGTCAGACTTTGCCAATCCCGGCAGCCAATGGGTCAAATCCACTGGCATTTATCTGCGCGAGGGCAGCCTGTCAAAGCAGACTTCGCCGCAAATGCTCATCTGGAAAAACGCCGACGGTCAGACCCGCCCTCCTGGCGAGGAGCTGCAAGCGGTATATGCAAAATGGAGAGGGTTCGCCGACCGCATGACCCGACACGTTTGCGACAGTTATGCGAGCGAGGAATGGGAGTCAGTGTGGGCAGCTATTGTCTGCAGGTATCACGCCGTTTCCTTCCGTGATCTGGTGAGTATGCCGGCGTTACAACAGTGGGATAAAGAAGCCCCGGGGGATTTTGGCGGGATGGGAATGTCGCCAGAGGAATCGGCAATTTTTTATGCCATCGGCATTGGCGACGGCAGCTGGGGCGCATTTTATGACGTCTGTGCGCTGTACCCGCTGCGCACTGCCATATTCGGGTTCAGCAGTCACTTGCAACTGGTGCTGGGTCGGGTAGATGAAAAAGGCGATCCCCTGCCTGACTCACCGCATATCCGCAGCAATGCGGTTTTCGATTCAACCGGGCTGCAGTTCGAAGGCCCGCGCTACCTCGGTCTCGCGGCGCTGAGTGAAAGCCTTATGTTCATCAAACCTGATGAAACAGCGATGTCTTTCCACGAGCACAGCCTGCAATACCGCGAAGGTTTGCTGACTGATAGCTCCGTCACTCGGCTGAAAAAGCTCGACAGCGGTAAAACCCGTGTCTACTACAACTGGAAGCAAAGTCGCTCCCAGCAGACTCAGGAACATTTCAGCGATTATGACTCCGTGATCATGACGCTGCCTTCGTGGTTGATCGAAACACGAATCAGGCTTGAAAACTTCACGGTACAAATGCTGCCGTTCGAAACGATCAATGCGTACAAGACTGCGCATTGGGAAACCAGCTGCAAAGTGTTCGCGCCGCTGAAGAAATCCTTCCTGTCCGGCAATACCGCCATCCCCCAAGCGATCGTCACGGACAGTTTTATCCACGATGTTTATACCTACCGCTATAACGATCACTACAGCTATGACTGCATTCTTCTCAGTTATACCTGGGAGGATGACGCTACCAAACTCTGCTGTTTCAGCGACAAGGAGCTGGTCGCCGAATGTGCCGAAGAACTTGATCGAATCCTGATGAACTGCAGCAATATCGGGCAGCGCATCTCGCCCTTCATTGGCCTGAATCAGGCCGTCGTACAGCGCTGGATCACCGACAAGAACTCGCTTGGGTGCGCCAAACTTTACCGCCCCGGCGCCTACTACGACGCTGTAAGCCTGATGAAATACAACCGCGACTATTCCAGTGTTTCCGGGCTGTATCTTTCTGGCGAGTCGTTTTCAGTGGATGCCGGCTGGACCGAGCCCTGCTTTCGCGGCGCTATCGATGCGGTGATTCATATTTGCGAAAAAACCTCGGCGCAGTTCAATGGCGGCTTCCAGATAACCGACTATCCACACTACCAGGCCGGACCATGAAGCTTTCAGTCATGCAATTCGGCATCCTGAGCGTGCACCGTCGATATGCGTTTAATCGTCCTAGGAGGCGTACTACAACCTAACCGGAAAGCGCCGACTTACCTTCCACTGCTGACTCGACTCTTATGTTCCCCGCCACCCGATGGCGTGAAAACAACAATAAGGGATCATGAAAAATGAGCGAGTCAACAAGCCCTGTTCGTATTGCGGTTGTGCAATGTGATCCGCAGGTCGGTACGCAAAATCGTGCAGCGAATCTGAGCAACAGCCTGGAGTTGTCACTGCAGGCGGTCAATGGTGGTGCCAACCTCATCGTTTTGCCCGAGCTGACAAACACTGGTTATTTCTTTCGCACTCGACAGGATGCGTTCGATCACGCCGAATCGGTTCCGGATGGGCCGAGCGTGAGCCGATGGGAGGATTTTGCCCGCCAGCATCAGGTTTATCTGGTGGCAGGGCTGACCGAGCGCGAAGGGGCACGGTTGTACAACACAGCCGTGTTGTTGGGACCTGACGGTTTCATCGGCAAATATCGCAAGGCGCACCTGTGGAATCTGGAGAAGCTCTGGTTCACTGCAGGCGATAGCGGTTTCCCGGTGTTCGAAACGCCGATCGGTCGCATCGGTCTGCTGATCTGCTGGGACATCTGGTTTCCCGAAGTCCCGAGAATCCTCAGCCAGCAGGGCGCGGACATTATCTGCAGCCTGAACAATTGGGTCTGGACGCCACCGCCACTGTTCGACGAGGCCGGCAAATGCATGGCCTCGTACCTGACCATGACCGCAGCGCATGTCAACAATGTGTTTATCGCGGCGGCGAGCAGAATCGGCGAAGAGCGCGGTGCTCGCTACCTTGGATGCTCTTTGATTGCCGGCACCAACGGCTGGCCGATTGGCCGGGTTGCATCCGCCGATCAGCAGGAGATTCTCTACGCCGATATCGATTTGACCAGCTCGCGCAGTGCGCCGATCTGGAATGACCTGAACGACCTGCACCGTGATCGGCGGTGTGATGTCTACGATCGAATGCTCGGTTACACCCAGCATCCGTGCCTGCCGCGTTAACCGGAGGCCGGGCTATGGACATTCACGCAAAGCAACGCAAAACAATCGTGGCCAGAACCGCGATGGATAGCACCATTATCGGCCTGATTCTGGGTGCGACGGTTTTGATTGGCTGGCTATCGCTCACCCATCATTCGTTGTGGTCGGCGCGCTGGCCGGACTACAGCCATATGGTTTCGAGCTTTCCCGACGCTGCTGCCTGGCTGCGCTGGGTGCTCGGGGATATCAGCGAGGTAGCATTCTATAAACATGAGTTTGCCTCGATCGGCCTGCTGGCTGGTGCATATCTGGGCTATTGGGCGAATCGAACGGGAAAAGCCTGGCAAGGCTTCACCATCTGTTACGGCAGCGGGCTCTGGCCGTGGCTGGTCACAAGCTCATTGCTGGGCCTGGTGCTGAGCAATCTGCTATGGGGCTGGACTGTCACCGCCACCAGTTGGCAGCCAACCTTTGCGGCATTCGTGTCGTTGCCTGCGGCCATGGTGCTCATGTTCGGTGCCGGCTGGAAAGTTGCCATTAACGGCGCAATCATGGGCGCACTGTGCGTGACACCGCTGTGCCTGCTGATGGTCAATTACGTATGTAACCCACTCGGTCTGCCCGTGGTGATTGGCAATGTTTCGGGCATGGCCATCGCCAGCATCGGCGCCTTCGTGCTTTGTCGCTACGTGCCAAGCCTGGTGAAATCAGCGCAGCCCGACCCGTCTGCCGAGGAATTCAGCGTCACCGTGTCCGGCAGGGCGCCGGATTATGGCGTGGTATGGAGCATGCGCCGGGTCTTGGCGGATTTCTCCGAAGCACCTTTCTTCGGCAATGAGTGGGCGAGCCTGGGACTGATTGTCGGCGCGTTGCTCGCATTTACACTCAACCCAATGAGCCCGGTCTACGGCACCGGTCTGCTGCCGCAACTGCTGGCCGGTCAGGCGTTGACGTCGGCCATAGGCGTGGTGATCTGGCGCAAGCAGTGGATGGCGCGTGGCTGGTACCCGACCTACGTACCGCTGGTGTCCGTGGTTCCGGCTGCGATCCTCACCTACGGCGGCGAATGGCAAGTGATCATTTCCAGTGCGCTGCTCGGCGCCGTGATCGCTCCGCCATTGGCCTGCGCGCTCGCGCAGAGGCTGCCAGGCTTTATGCATGGCTTTATCGGCAATGTGTTGTCGATGGCCCTCGGTACGCTTTTGATCCTGCCAATCGTTGGATGGCTCGCCAGCCACTGACTTTATCCCTGCCCCGGCTGGCTTCTGGATCGTCTCCAGAACAGCCGGTTATTCGCGAGGTATCACATGGAACTGCCAAAACTGGCGATTGCCGCTCTCGGCGGCACTGTC
Organism: Pseudomonas sp. Sample_9; assembly: GCF_004307535.1. Classification (NCBI taxonomy): domain Bacteria; kingdom Pseudomonadati; phylum Pseudomonadota; class Gammaproteobacteria; order Pseudomonadales; family Pseudomonadaceae; genus Pseudomonas; species Pseudomonas sp. Sample_9. Next base: position 1,340 of record NZ_RAZO01000121.1, on the reverse strand, counting down.
AGCATGCAATCGACGCAAGACGGCCAAGGCGTCGTTCCGGCGGTGTCCGGCGAAGCGTTGCTGAACACCGTGCCGGAGTTGAATGTGCTCGCACGAGCAACCGTCGAGACTTTCGGTCTGTTACCCAGCGCTTCGCTGGATTTCGACTACCTCTTGAACGTATTGGCTTGGGCTAACGCGCAGATCAGTCAAGGCGTGGCCGCAGTCATCATCATCCAGGGCACGGACACTCTGGAGGAATCCGCCGTTTTCTTCGATTACCTGTGGGCGCACGACGAGCCACTGGTGCTGACTGGTGCCATGCGCTCTGCCATGCAAGCGGGCGCTGACGGCCCGGCAAACCTGCTGGATGCCGGTCGCGTTGCATTAGCGGCATGCAGTCATGGGCGCGGAGCACAGGTGGTTATCAACGGCGAGATTCACCGCGCCAATAGCGTGCGCAAGGTCGATTCAATGGCCATGCACGCCTTCGCCTCGCCCTTGACCGGCCCTGCCGGCTTGTTGGTCGAAAGCGCACCGCGCTACTTTCAGCCGCCCGTTGCGCGCCATGTATTGCCGATGCCGCAAGACATCCTCCCGAAGATCGCTTTGCTGGAAGCATCACTTGGTGCGGACAGTATGCTGTTGGACAAGATAGTCGAGTCGGGTTACGACGGCCTGGTGATCGCCGGCTTTGGTGCGGGCCATGTTTCCGCGCACTGGGCCAAGGTCATCGAAGGCATCGCCCGGCACATCCCGGTGATCATTGCCACCCGCACCGGTTGCGGCGCGACTGCGCAAGCGACGTATGGCTTCGCCGGCAGTGAAATCGATCTCACGCGCAAAGGCGCCGTCATGGCAGGATTTCTCTGCCCGCGCAAAGCGAGAATCCTGTTATGGCTTCTGGTTGCCTGCCGACAGCAAGCACAGTTGGTCAAATGCCTCGCTGAATCCACGCCATGAAAAAAGGCCTGCAATCGCAGGCCTTGTTCGTTGCCGAGACTCCGTTTAAGGCTTGTGCGCCCGCGACAGGAATTCGTGAGATTGCATCTCCAGCAGTCGGCTCAGTGTGCGCTGGAACTCGAAGGTCAGGCGTCCGCCGGTGTACAGATCCTTCAACTCGACTTCAGCAGAAATGATCAGCTTGACGTTGCGGTCGTAGAATTCGTCGACCATGTTGATGAAGCGCCGGGCGATGTCGTCAGTGGTGACGCTCATCTGCTCGACGCCGCTGAGCAGCACGGCGTGGAAGATCTTGCCCAGTTCGATGTAGTCGTTCTGGCTGCGCGGGCCGTCGCACAGTTCACGGAAGTCGAACCAGGCCACGTCGTCGCAGGTGCGCAGAGCGCGGATTTCGCGGT
>NZ_RAZO01000425.1:0-6188 GCF_004307535.1 Pseudomonas sp. Sample_9 | reverse complement strand
ACCCTGGCGGTGGCGATCCTGATTTCCCTGGTGGTGTCGCTGACCCTGACGCCGATGATGTGCGCGCGCCTGCTCAAGCGTGAACCGCAGGAATACGAGCAAGGCCGTTTCTACCGCGCCAGCGGTGCGTTCATCGACTGGATGATCAAGGAATACGGGCGGATGCTGCGCTGGGTGCTCAAGCATCAGCCGCTGACCTTGCTGGTCGCCATCGGCACGCTGGCGTTGACCGTATTCCTTTACGTCATCGTGCCGAAGGGTTTCTTTCCGGTGCAGGACACCGGCGTGATTCAGGGTATTTCCGAAGCGCCGCAGTCGATCTCCTTCGCGGCGATGGGCGAGCGGCAGCAGCAACTGGCGAAGATCATTCTTGAAGATCCGGCGGTGCAGAGCCTGTCGTCCTACATTGGCGTCGACGGCGACAACGCCACGCTCAACAGCGGCCGCTTGCTGATCAACCTCAAGCCCCACGGCGAGCGCGATCTGACGGCCAGCGAAGTGATCGCACGCCTGCAACCACAACTGGACAAACTGGTCGGCATTCGGCTGTTCATGCAGCCGGTGCAGGACCTGACCATCGAGGATCGGGTCAGCCGCACCCAGTACCAGTTCAGCATGTCCTCGCCGGACTCGGAATTGCTCAGCCAGTGGAGTGGCCGTCTGGTCGAAGCCCTGGCGCAGCGTCCGGAGTTGACCGACGTGGCCAGTGACTTACAGGACAAAGGCTTGCAGGTTTATCTGGTGATCGACCGCGACGCCGCATCGCGCCTCGGCGTGTCGGTGGCGAATATCACCGATGCGCTGTACGACGCCTTCGGCCAGCGGCAGATTTCGACCATTTACACCCAGGCCAGCCAGTACCGCGTGGTGCTGCAAGCCCAGGCCGGGGAGAAGATCGGCCCGCAGGCGCTGGATCAGATTCACGTCAAGACCACCGACGGCGCGCAGGTACGCCTGTCGAGTCTGGCGCATGTCGAAGAACGTCAGGCGCAATTGGCGATCACCCACATCGGCCAGTTCCCGGCGGTGATGATGTCGTTCAACCTCGCGCCGGGCGTGGCGTTGGGGCATGCCGTGGACATCATCGAGCAGGTGCAGCAGGACATCGGCATGCCGGTCGGCGTGCAGACTCAGTTCCAGGGCGCGGCGCAAGCGTTCCAGGCTTCGCTGTCGAGCACCTTGCTGCTGATTCTGGCGGCGGTGGTGACCATGTACATCGTGCTGGGCGTGCTCTACGAGAGCTACATCCACCCGATCACCATTCTCTCGACCTTGCCGTCGGCAGCGGTCGGTGCCTTGCTGGCGTTGCTGCTCAGTGGCAACGACTTGGGCATGATCGCGATCATCGGCATCATCCTGCTGATCGGTATCGTCAAGAAGAACGCGATCATGATGATCGACTTCGCCCTCGACGCTGAACGCACCCAGGGCATGGCCCCGGCCGAGGCGATCTATCAAGCGGCGCTGCTGCGTTTTCGGCCGATTCTGATGACCACGCTGGCGGCGTTGTTCGGCGCAGTGCCGCTGATGCTGGCCACGGGGTCTGGCGCGGAACTGCGTCAGCCGTTGGGTCTGGTGATGGTCGGCGGTTTGCTGGTGAGCCAAGTGTTGACGCTGTTCACCACGCCGGTGATTTACCTGTACTTCGACCGCCTCGGAAGGCGCTTTGGCAAAGCCAAAGCCGAAGGTGACGAGGTCGCGGTATGACGGTCGGAATATATCTCCCCTGTGGGAGCGAGCCTGCTCGCGAAAGCGGTAGGTCAGTCACTGCCAAAGTTGAAGGTAAGGGCGCATTCGCGAGCAGGCTCGCTCCCACAGAAGTATGCGGGGAGAACAAGAGTCGATGAACCTCTCCGGCCCTTTCATCAAACGCCCCGTGGCAACCATGCTGCTCTCGCTGGCCATCATGTTGCTCGGCGGGGTCAGCTTCGGTCTGTTGCCGGTTTCGCCGCTGCCGCAGATGGATTTCCCGGTGATCGTGGTCCAGGCCAGTCTGCCTGGTGCCAGTCCGGAGGTGATGGCTTCGACGGTGGCGACGCCGCTGGAGCGTTCGTTCGGTGCGATTGCCGGCGTCAACACCATGAGCAGCCGCTCCAGTCAGGGTTCGACGCGGGTGATTCTGCAATTTGACCTCGACCGCGACATCAACGGCGCGGCGCGGGAAGTGCAAGCGGCGATCAATGCCTCGCGCAACCTGCTGCCAAGCGGGATGCGCAGCATGCCGACCTATAAAAAGGTCAACCCGTCGCAGGCGCCGATCATGGTGCTGTCGCTGACCTCGGACGTGCTGGAAAAAGGCCAGCTCTACGATCTGGCCTCGACCATCCTGTCCCAGAGCCTTTCGCAGGTGCAGGGCGTCGGTGAAGTGCAGATCGGCGGCAGTTCGCTGCCGGCGGTGCGCATCGAACTCGAACCGCAGGCGCTGAACCAGTACGGCGTGGCCCTCGACGATGTGCGCAAGACCATCGCCGACGCCAACGTGCGCCGGCCCAAGGGCTCGGTCGAGGACGGCGAGCGCCTGTGGCAGATCCAGGCCAACGACCAGTTGGAGAAAGCCAAGGATTACGAGTCGCTGATCATTCACTACGCCGACGGCGCCGCGCTGCGTCTCAAGGACGTGGCGAAAGTCAGCGATGGCGTCGAAGACCGTTACAACAGCGGTTTCTTCAACGACGACGCGGCGGTGCTGCTGGTGATCAACCGCCAGGCCGGCGCCAACATCATCGAAACGGTCAACGAGATCAAGGCGCAGTTGCCCGCGCTGCAAGCGGTGCTGCCGGCCAGCGTCAAACTCAATCTGGCCATGGATCGCTCGCCGGTAATCAAGGCCACGCTGCACGAAGCCGAGATGACCTTGCTGATCGCCGTCGCCCTGGTGGTGCTGGTGGTCTACCTGTTTCTGGGTAACTTCCGCGCCTCGCTGATCCCGACGCTGGCGGTGCCGGTGTCGCTGGTCGGTACCTTTGCGGTGATGTACCTGTACGGCTTCTCACTGAACAACCTGTCGCTGATGGCGCTGATTCTCGCCACCGGTCTGGTGGTGGACGACGCCATCGTGGTGCTGGAAAACATTTCCCGGCACATCGACGAGGGGGTGAAGCCAATGCAGGCCGCGTACCTCGGCGCTAAAGAAGTCGGCTTTACCCTGCTGTCGATGAACGTCTCGCTGGTGGCGGTGTTTCTGTCGATTCTGTTCATGGGCGGGCTGGTCGAAAGCCTGTTCCGCGAATTTTCCATCACCCTGGCGGCGGCAATCGTGGTGTCGCTGGTGGTGTCCCTGACGCTGACACCGATGCTCTGCGCGCGCTGGCTCAAGCCGCACACCCCGGGCCAGGAAAACCGCTTGCAACGCTGGAGCCACAAGACCAACGACTGGATGGTCGGCAAATACGCCACCAGCCTCGACTGGGTATTGCGTCATCGACGTCTGACCTTGCTCAGTCTGCTGCTCACCGTTGGCGTCAACATTGCGCTGTATGTGGTGGTGCCGAAAACCTTCCTGCCGCAGCAGGACACCGGCCAGTTGATCGGTTTCGTGCGTGGCGACGACGGTCTGTCGTTCAACGTCATGCAGCCGAAAATGGAAACCTTCCGCCGCGCCGTGCTCAAGGACGAAGCGGTGGAAAGCGTGGCCGGGTTCATCGGCGGCAACAACGGCACCAACAACGCGTTCATGATCGTGCGCCTGAAACCGATCAAGGAGCGCCAGCTGTCGGCACAGAAAGTCATCGAACGCCTGCGCAAGGAAATGCCCAAGGTGCCCGGGGCGCAGTTGATGCTGATGGCCGACCAGGATCTGCAATTTGGCGGCGGCCGCGAGCAGACCAGTTCGCAATACACCTACATTCTGCAAAGCGGCGATCTTGCCGAGCTACGCAAGTGGTTCCCGAAAGTGGTCACCGCGCTGCGTGCGTTGCCCGAGCTGACTGCCATCGATGCCCGCGAAGGTGCCGGGGCGCAGCAGGTGACGCTGATTGTCGACCGGGATCAGGCCAAACGCCTGGGGGTCGACATGAACATGGTTACCGCCGTGCTCAACAACGCCTATAGCCAGCGGCAGATTTCGACGATCTACGACAGCCTCAACCAGTACCAGGTGGTGATGGAGGTCAATCCGAAATACGCCCAGGATCCGGTGACGCTCAAGCAGGTCGAAGTGATCACCGCTGACGGTGCGAGGGTGCCGCTGTCGACATTCGCCCATTACGAAAACAGTCTGGAAAACGACCGGGTCAGTCATGAAGGCCAGTTCGCGTCCGAAAGCATTTCCTTTGACATGGCTGAAGGCGTGACCGTGGAGCAGGGCAGTGCCGCCATTGAACGGGCGATCGCCAAGGTCGGCCTGCCGGAGGATGTGATCGCGAAAATGGCCGGCACCGCTGACGCCTTCGCCGCCACGCAGAAGAGCCAGCCGTTCATGATCCTCGGTGCGTTGCTGGCCGTGTATCTGGTGCTCGGTGTGCTGTATGAAAGCTACATCCACCCGCTGACCATTCTTTCGACCTTGCCCTCGGCCGGGGTTGGCGCGTTGCTGTCGATCTATGCGCTGGGCGGCGAGTTCAGCCTGATTTCCCTGCTGGGGATCTTCTTGCTGATTGGCGTGGTGAAGAAAAACGCCATTCTGATGATTGATCTGGCGCTGCAACTGGAGCGGCATGAGGGCCTGTCGCCGCTGGAGTCGATCCGCAGCGCCTGCCTGCAACGCCTGCGACCGATCCTGATGACCACGCTCGCAGCCATTCTCGGCGCCTTGCCGCTGCTGCTCGGCCGCGCCGAGGGTGCGGAAATGCGCCAGCCGCTGGGCCTGACCATCATTGGCGGCCTGGTGTTCAGCCAGGTCCTGACCCTTTACACCACCCCGGTGGTTTACCTCTATCTCGACAAGCTGCGCCATCGCTTCAACAAGTGGCGTGGCGTGCGCACTGATGCCGCTCTGGAAACTCCGCTATGACTGACCGTTCGCTTATCCAATTGGCCACCGTGCGCGGCTCGCGCCTGTTGAGCCTGTCACTGTGTGTGGCGCTACTCAGCGCCTGCGCCGTCGGCCCGGACTACCAGCGGCCGCAAACTGCCGAAATCGCTCAGTTCAAGGAAGCCGAAGGCTGGCGTCAGGCCAATCCCAGCGACTCGCTGGCCCGTGGCGCCTGGTGGGAGTTGTACGGCGACCAACAGCTCAACGCCTTGATCGAAAAACTCAACAGCTCCAACCAGACCGTCGCCCAGTCCGAAGCGCAGTTTCGTCAGGCGCAGGCTTTGGTGCGCAGTGCACGCGGGGCGTTTTACCCCAGCGTCGACCTGAGTCTGGGCAAGACCCGCTCCAGCCAGGGCACCGGTAGCAGCAGTTCGAGCCTGAGCAGTTCCTCAAGCGGCATCCGCGACACCTACAACGCGCAACTGGGCGTCAGTTGGGAAGCGGACGTGTGGGGCAAGCTGCGCCGTGGACTGGAGGCGGATGAGGCCACCGCCCAGGCGAGTTTTGCCGATCTGGCGGCGATGCGCTTGAGCCAGCAGTCGGAGCTGGTGCAGAACTACTTGCAACTGCGGGTCATCGATCAGCAGAAGCGTTTGCTTGAAGCCACCGTTGCCGCTTATGAACGCTCGCTAAAAATGACCCAGAACCAGTACCGCGCCGGGGTTTCCGGGCGTGATGCGGTGGCGCAGGCGCAAACCCAGTTGAAAAGCACCCAGGCCGATCTGGTCGACCTGATCTGGCAGCGTGCACAGTTTGAAAACGCCATCGCCGTACTGACCGGCGAAGCACCGGCCAACTTCAGCATTGCCGAAAGCCAGAGCATCCCGAATCTGCCGCAGGTACCGCTGAGCTTGCCTTCACAACTGCTGGAACGCCGTCCGGACATCGCTTCGGCCGAGCGCTCGGTGATCGCCGCCAACGCCAACATCGGCGTGGCGAAAGCCGCCTATTACCCGGATCTGACCCTCAGTTTGAGCGGTGGCTACAGCAGCAGTACCTCGAAAAACCTGATCAGCCTGCCGAACCGTTTCTGGTCGGTCGGCCCGCAGCTGTCGTTGCCGCTGTTCGACGGTGGAATCCGTTCGGCCGAGGTCGACCGCAGCGAAGCGGCCTACGACGAAACCGTCGCGCGCTACCGCCAGACTGTGCTCGACGGTTTCCGCGAAGTGGAAAACTACCTGGTCCAGCTCAAGGTGTATGAAGACGAAGCGGCGGT
>NZ_RAZO01000515.1:0-960 GCF_004307535.1 Pseudomonas sp. Sample_9 | reverse complement strand
AAGATCAAAAGATCGCAGCCTTCGGCAGCTCCTACAGTTGCACCGCATTCCAAATGTAGGAGCTGCCGAAGGCTCGGGCCGCGATCGGACGATCTTTTGACGTTAAAGCTTGTTGAGCGGAATCTTCAGGTAAACCACGCCATTACCCTCAGGCGCCGGCAGATTCCCCGCCCGCACGTTCACCTGAATCGCCGGCAGCAGCAACGTCGGCATGCCTAACCCAGCGTCACGTGTCGTGCGCATTTCGACGAACGCCGCTTCGTCGATCCCGTCATGCACATGAATATTGCTTTTGCGCTGTTCGCCGACAGTGGTCTGGCACTGTGAGGCGCGGCCCTCGGGCGGGTAATCGTGGCAGACGTAAAGCTTCACGCTGGCCGGAAACGCCAATAGCTTCTGGATCGACTTGAATAATTGCTGCGCATTGCCGCCAGGGAAATCACAGCGCGCGGTGCCGACGTCGGGCATGAACAGCGTGTCGCCGACGAGGATCTGTTCGCCGTCGATCAGGTAGGCCATGTCCGCTGGCGTATGGCCGGGGACGTGCAGGGCGGTGGCCTTGAGGTTGCCGATCATGAATGACTCGTTTGGCGCGAACAGGTGATCGAACTGCGAGCCATCGACGCAAAATTCCGGCTCCAGGTTGAATAGCGCCTTGAACACATTCTGCACTTTGCTGATCGATTCACCGATGGCGATTTTGCCGCCCAGTTCCCGACGCAGGTACGGCGCAGCGGAGAGGTGATCGGCGTGGGCGTGGGTTTCCAGCAGCCATTGCACTTGCAGCCGGTGCGCACGCACGAAAGCGATGATCTTGTCCGCCTGCGCGGTGCCGGTGCGCCCGGCAGCGCCGTCGTAATCGAGCACCGGGTCGACGATCGCGCACTGGCCGCCGTCGGCTTCAAAGACCACGTAGCTGTAGGTCGAGGAGGCGGGGTCGAGGAACGCTTCAATCTGGGC
>NZ_RAZO01000293.1:0-6214 GCF_004307535.1 Pseudomonas sp. Sample_9 | reverse complement strand
TGCACCGGATCGACCGGGTCCATCTTGCCCGCATCGATCCACGCCTGAAACACCGCCGCGCGCCCGGTGAACCAGGTGCGGTAATCCTGATTGAAATATTCGCTCAGGCATTCGCCGCCGCTGATCACTTCCATGGCGAAGATTCGCGAAGCCTGTGGCTGGCGCCGGGAGAATTCCATCTTCGCGCGGATGTAGCGGGTCAGCGCTTCGGCCGGGTCATCCTCGGCAGTGAGGGTGTTGAAGGTGCTGTCCCACAACTCGATGATGTTGCTCAGCACCGCCACATACAAACCGAGCTTGTTGGTGAAGTAGTAATGCAGGTTGGCCTTGGGCAGCCCGGCATTCTGCGCGATGGTGTTCATGCTGGTGCCTTTGAACCCGTGACGGGCGAACTCGTCTTCGGCGGCTTTGAGAATGGTCTCTTCGTTCTTCTGACGAATGCGGCTGGCGGGTTTGCCGCCGTGGGCTGGGACTTCAAAGGTCATAGGCACTTCCGGGATTGTCTGTGGGTGCAACCAGTTGCGTTGATAGCGCACCCACAGGCATCCGACAAGTCCTTGCGCGGAAAAACAGTTACGCCTGTTCGATCTTGTTCAATGACGCGGGGCTTTTTGCCTCAGCGGTTTTGCCTTCCGGCAACAACAGACACAGGACGATTGCCGTCAGCCCGCCGCTTGTGATCGCCGAGTCGAACAGGTTCTGCACCAGTTTCGGCAGCAGGTGCAGCAGGTTCGGTTGCGCGGCGATGCCGAGGCCGACGCCGAACGAAGTGGCGATGATCAACATGCTGCGCCGGTCCAGCGGTGACTGCGCGAGAATACGCACGCCCGCCGCCGCCACTGCGCCGAACATCACCAGCGTTGCGCCGCCCAGCACCGGTTTCGGAATCTGTTGCAGCACCGCACCGATTATCGGGAACAGGCCGAGGCAGAACAGGATCGCGCCGATGTACAGGCCGACGTAGCGGCTGGCAACGCCGGTCAATTGGATCACGCCGTTGTTCTGCGCGAACGTTGTGTTGGGGAAGGCGCTGAAGGTCGCCGCGATCATGCAACTGACACCATCACCGAGCACGCCACCGCGCAAGCGGCTTATATAAGAAGGGCCGCTGATCGGTTGGCGGGCGAGCATGCAATTGGCGGTGAGGTCGCCGACGGTTTCGATGGTGCTGATCAGGTAAATCAGTGCGACCGGCAGGAAAGCGGTCCAGTCGAAGTTGAATCCGAACTTGAACGGCGTAGGAAAACTCACCAGCGGCAAGTCAGGCAACGGCTGCGGGACCAGTTTCCCGCTGAACCACGCCGCGAGGCTGCCGAGCACCAGTCCGATGATGATCGCCGACAGTCGCACCCACGGCGTATTCGAGCGGTTGAGCAGAATGATCGTCAGCAGCACGAACACGCCCAAGGCCAGATTGCCCGGCGCGCCGAAGTCCGGCGCGTTGAAGCCGCCACCCAGATCGGTGATGCCGACCTTGATCAGGCTGATGCCGATCAGCGTGATGACGATGCCGGTCACCAGCGGTGTGACCACTCGGCGCAACTGACCGATGAAACGGCTGAGCACGATCTGCACGATTGCGCCGAAAAAGCACACGCCGAAAATCATCGCCAGGATATCTTCCGGGCTGCCGCCGCGCTGCTTGACCAGAAACCCGGCCGACAGCACCGCACCGAGAAACGCGAAACTGGTGCCTTGCAGACAGATCATCCCCGCGCCAATGCCGAACGGTCGCCGCGCCTGGATAAAGGTGCCGACGCCCGAGACCATCAGCGCCATGCTGATCAGGTACGGCAGATGCGCGGTCAGCCCGAGCGCCGAGCCGATGACCAGCGGCGGGGTGATGATGCCAACGAAACTGGCGAGCACATGTTGCAGTGCGGCGAGAATGGCGGCGAGTGGTTTGGGGCGGTCGTTGAGGCCGTAGATCAGTTCACTGGACGAATCGGAATCTGGCTGCATGGTTTTGGCTTCTTGTTGAAGGACGAGTCAGCCCTTCACTGCAAAAACCTGTCCACTTGCTCAACTTTCTGAAGCAACGACTCCCAAAGGTAGGAGCTGCCGAAGGCTGCGATCTTTTGATCTTGCTTTCAGCGCGTAGCCGCCAGACTCTCCAAAAAGCTTTCCAGCACCAAATGAGGGCGCCGCCCCTTGCGCGTGACCGATGCCAGACTCAAATCGTAAAAACGCGTGCCGGCCTTGAGCGCACGCAAGCGCCCCTGCTGCACCCAAAGATTGGCGTAGTGATCCGGCAGGTAACCGATGTAGCGCCCGGTCAGAATCAGAAACGCCATGCCCTCACGGTCAGAGGCACTGGCGGTGCAGTTGAGCGCTTGGTAGTGCGCCTGAATCTCTGCCGGCAAACGAAAGGTCGGCGCAATCGCGTCCTGACTGTCGAGGCGTTGATCATCGAGTTGTTTGTCGTCGACATAAAACAGCGGATGACCCACCGCGCAATACAGCAGCGAACGCTCGCTATACAACGGCTGATATTCCAGTCCCGACAAGGCGCTGGCCTGCGGCACCACGCCAACGTGCAGGCGCCCGTCGAGCACACCTTGTTCGACTTCGTTCGGCGCAATCATGCGAATCTGGATCTGCACATCCGGCCCGCGTTCCTTCAACTGCGCGAGGGCGTGGGTGATGCGCATGTGCGGCAGGGTGACCAGATTATCGGTCAGGCCGATGATCAATTCACCGCGCAAGTGTTGATGCAGACCGTTGACCTCGGTGCGAAAACTCTCCAGTGCACTCAACAGCTGTAGTGCCGACTGATACACCTCACGACCTTCCTCGGTCAGCGAAAATCCGGCCCGGCCACGCTGGCACAAGCGCAAGCCGAGGCGCTGTTCCAGATCGCTCATCTGCTGGCTGATCGCCGAGCGCCCGATGCCGAGCACGGTTTCCGCTGCGGAGAAGCCGCCACACTCCACGACACTGCGAAAAATCCGCAGCAGGCGAATATCAAAATCACTGACCTGGGCCAGTGGATCGGCGCGGCGGCTGCTCATTTTTTGTTCTCTTTGTTTAGCGATGATCTAACTGAAGGTTAGAAGAGTTGGATTTCACCGACTTTATCGCCGTGGCAATTTAGCTGCAACAACGCTTTCCATCTCCCTGACGCTTATGCCCTGCGAGGTTTTGCCCGATGAACATGCCTGAAAACGCGCCGTCGCCACTGGCCAGCCAACTGAAGCTGGACGCGCACTGGATGCCGTACACCGCCAACCGCAACTTTCAGCGCGACCCGCGTCTGATCGTCGGTGCCGAAGGCAGTTGGCTGTTCGATGACAAGGGCCGCAAGATCTACGACTCGCTGTCCGGTCTGTGGACCTGCGGCGCCGGGCACACCCGCAAGGAAATTCAGGAAGCCGTTTCCAAACAACTGGGCACCCTCGATTACTCGCCGGGCTTCCAGTACGGCCATCCTCTGTCTTTCCAGCTGGCTGAGAAAATCACCGAGCTGACGCCGGGCAATCTGAACCACGTGTTCTTCACCGACTCCGGCTCCGAATGCGCCGATACCGCAGTGAAAATGGTCCGTGCCTATTGGCGCCTGAAAGGTCAGGCGACCAAGACCAAAATGATCGGCCGTGCCCGTGGCTACCACGGTGTGAACATCGCCGGCACCAGCCTCGGCGGCGTCAACGGCAACCGCAAGCTGTTCGGTCAGGCAATGATGGATGTCGATCACCTGCCGCACACGTTGCTGGCGAGCAATGCCTTTTCCCGTGGCATGCCGGAGCAGGGCGGTATTGCTTTGGCCGATGAGCTGCTCAAGTTGATCGAACTGCACGACGCTTCCAACATCGCTGCGGTGTTCGTTGAGCCGATGGCCGGCTCTGCCGGAGTACTGGTTCCGCCGCAGGGTTACCTCAAGCGTCTGCGCGAGATCTGCGATCAGCACAACATCCTGCTGGTGTTTGACGAAGTGATCACCGGATTCGGTCGCACCGGTTCGATGTTTGGCGCCGACAGCTTTGGCGTGACTCCAGACCTGATGTGTATCGCCAAGCAAGTCACCAACGGCGCGATCCCGATGGGCGCGGTGATTGCCAGCTCCGAGATCTACCAGACTTTCATGAACCAGCCGACGCCGGAATACGCCGTGGAATTTCCCCATGGCTACACCTATTCGGCGCACCCGGTGGCTTGTGCCGCCGGCCTCGCAGCACTCGATCTGCTGCAAAAGGAACACCTGGTGCAGAGCGTCGCCGAAGTCGCGCCGCATTTTGAAAACGCGTTGCACGGTCTGAAAGGCTCGAAGAACGTCATCGACATCCGTAACTACGGCCTGGCCGGCGCGATCCAGATTGCCGGGCGTGACGGTGATGCCATCGTGCGTCCTTTCGAAGCGGGCATGGCCTTGTGGAAAGCCGGGTTCTACGTGCGCTTCGGCGGCGACACCCTGCAGTTCGGCCCAACCTTCAACAGCAAGCCGCAAGACCTCGATCGTCTGTTCGACGCGGTCGGCGAAGTGCTGAACAAGCTCGACTGATTTTTCCCTCTATATATACCTACACAAACGGGCGCTCCTTTGCGGGTGCCCGTGGACAAGAATTCAGGAGTGTTCGATGAGTGTTATCCCGCATTTGATCAATGGCGAACTGGTGACCGAGAACGGTCGCGCGGTGGATGTGTTCAACCCGTCTACCGGCCAGGCGATCCACAAACTGCCATTGGCCAGCCAGGCCACCATTCAGAAAGCCATCGATGCCGCCAAGGCCGCGTTCCCGGCCTGGCGCAATACGCCGCCGGCCAAACGCGCCCAAGTGATGTTCCGTTTCAAGCAATTGCTGGAGCAGAACGAAGCGCGCATCTCGCAACTGATCAGCGAAGAGCACGGCAAGACCCTGGAAGACGCTGCCGGTGAATTGAAGCGCGGTATCGAGAACGTCGAGTTCGCCTGCGCCGCCCCGGAAATCCTCAAGGGCGAGTACAGCCGCAACGTCGGCCCGAACATCGACGCCTGGTCGGACTTCCAGCCACTGGGGATTGTTGCCGGTATCACCCCGTTCAACTTCCCGGCCATGGTGCCGCTTTGGATGTACCCGCTGGCGATCGTCTGCGGCAATTGCTTCATCCTCAAGCCATCCGAGCGCGATCCAAGCTCGACGCTGCTGATCGCTCAACTGCTGCTGGAAGCCGGGCTGCCGAAAGGCGTGATGAGTGTGGTCCATGGTGACAAGACGGCGGTGGACGCGTTGATCGAAGCGCCGGAAGTCAAAGCGCTGAGCTTCGTCGGTTCGACGCCGATTGCCGAATACATTTACGCCGAAGGCACCAAGCGCGGCAAACGCGTTCAGGCACTGGGCGGCGCGAAGAACCACGCGGTGTTGATGCCGGATGCCGATCTCGACAATGCGGTCAGCGCACTGATGGGCGCGGCCTACGGTTCCTGCGGCGAACGCTGCATGGCGATCTCGGTGGCCGTGTGTGTTGGCGATCAGGTCGCGGACGCGCTGGTGGCGAAACTGGTTCCGCAGATCAAAGCGCTGAAAATCGGTGCCGGTACTTCTTGCGGCCTGGACATGGGGCCGTTGGTTACCGGTCAGGCGCGTGACAATGTCAGCGGTTATGTGGATGACGGTGTGGCGGCGGGCGCGACCCTGGTGGTCGATGGTCGTGGTCTGAGCGTGGCCGGGCATGAAGAAGGCTTCTTCCTCGGTGGCTGCCTGTTCGACAACGTCACTCCAGAGATGCGCATCTATAAAGAAGAGATCTTCGGGCCGGTGCTGTGCGTGGTGCGGGTGAACAGCCTGGAAGAGGCGATGCAACTGATCAATGATCACGAATACGGCAACGGCACCTGCATCTTCACCCGTGACGGCGAAGCGGCGCGGCTGTTCTGCGATGAGATCGAAGTCGGCATGGTCGGCGTCAACGTGCCGCTGCCGGTGCCGGTGGCTTATCACAGCTTCGGCGGCTGGAAGCGTTCGCTGTTTGGCGACCTGCATGCGTATGGTCCGGACGGCGTGCGCTTCTATACTCGTCGCAAGGCGATCACCCAGCGCTGGCCGCAGCGTGCGAGCCATGAAGCTTCGCAGTTCGCATTCCCTAGCTTGTAAGTAGCTGGATATGCAGAAGGCCGACCTTGATAGGTCGGCCTTCGCGTTTTCGGGGCTTTTTGACCGATATGACAGAAATATGAAAATAGGTGTTGACGGCAGATTCCAGAGGTCTATAATTCGCCCCACTTCCGGCGCAGTCGAAA
>NZ_RAZO01000472.1:1383-6248 GCF_004307535.1 Pseudomonas sp. Sample_9 | reverse complement strand
CTTACAACTTGGCGATCGATACCTCGGTGGATTTCACAAAGGCGATCACTTCGCTGCCGACCACCAGCTCCAGCTCTTTCACAGAGCGGGTGGTGATCACCGAAGTGACGATGCCCGAAGCGGTCTGCACGTCGATTTCCGACAGCACGTCGCCGAGGACGATTTCCTTGATCGAGCCTTTGAACTGGTTGCGCACGTTGATGGCTTTGATAGTCATGGCATTTCTCCTAGGATCGAAATGAGCTGCAAGCGGCAAGCTATAAGCTGCAAGTAAAAGCACCAGGCTTGTTCTTGCGGCTTGTAGCTTGAAGCTTGCAGCTGCTTCATTGCGCCCAACGCAATTGCGCAGGCAGGGGTGAAACGGGTTCCGGCGCCGGCGGTTCGCCGGGCAGGGACAGAACACGGTTGAGCACTTCGGTTTCCAGTGCGGCGAGGCGATGCGAGCCACGCACCCTGGGGCGCGGCAGATCGACGTGCAGGTCGAGGCCAACTTCGCCGTCCTCGATCAGAATCACCCGATCGGCGATCGCCACCGCTTCACTGACGTCATGGGTCACCAGCAGCACGGTAAAACCGTGTTGCTGCCACAGCCGTTCGATCAGTTGCTGCATCTCGATGCGGGTCAGGGCATCCAGTGCGCCGAGCGGTTCGTCGAGCAGCAGCAGACGCGGCTGGTGAATCAGCGCCCGGGCCAGCGCCACGCGCTGCTTCTGGCCACCGGACAATGCCGCCGGCCACTCATTGGCGCGATCAGCCAGACCCACGGCTTCCAGTGCATCCAGCGCTTGCTGGCGCCAGTTGCCCTTGAGGCCGAGACCGACGTTGTCGATGATCCTTTTCCACGGCAGCAGCCGCGCTTCCTGGAACATCAGCCGCGTATCGTCGCGCGCCTGGCTGAGCGGCGCGGAGCCGGCCAGCAGCTCGCCGCCAGTGGGTTGGTCGAGGCCGGCGAGCAAGCGCAAGAACGTGCTCTTGCCACAACCGCTGCGCCCGACCACGGCGACAAACTGCCCCGCCGGAATGTGCAGATCGATGTCGCGCAGCACCTGCCGCGCGCCGAAGGTTTTCTGCAGGTTGCGCACCGCCAGCGGAATCCCGCGCAGCAGGCGTGGAGGTTGTTGAGCGGTCATGCCGCACCTCCTTTGGCAACCTGATAGGCCGGATGCCAGCGCAGCCACACACGCTCAAGTCCACGGGCGGCAAGGTCGGCAAGTTTGCCGAGCACCGCGTAAAGCAGGATCGCCAGCACCACCACGTCGGTCTGCAAGAACTCGCGGGCGTTCATCGCCAGATAGCCGATACCGGAGCTGGCCGAGATGGTTTCAGCGACGATCAGCGTCAGCCACATGAAGCCCAGTGCGAAGCGCACGCCGACCAGAATCGACGGCAACGCACCCGGCAGAATCACCTGCCAGAACAGGCTGAAGCCGCTCAGACCATAACTGCGCGCCATCTCCACCAGTGCCGGGTCGACGTTGCGGATGCCGTGATAAGTGTTGAGGTAAATCGGGAACAAGGTGCCCAGCGCCACCAGAAAAATCTTCGCTGATTCGTCGATGCCGAACCACAGGATCACCAGCGGAATCAGCGCCAGATGCGGCACGTTGCGGATCATCTGCACCGAGCTGTCGAGCAGGCGCTCGCCCCATTTCGACAGGCCGGTGATAAAGCCAAGCACCAGGCCGATGCCGCCGCCGATGGTAAACCCGAGTGCCGCGCGCCAGCCGCTGATCGCCAGGTGCGTCCAGATCTCGCCGCTGCGTACCAGACTGACACCGGCTTCGATCACTGCTACCGGTGCCGGCAGAATCCGTGTCGACAACCAGCCCGCCGACACCGACAACTGCCACACCGCCAGCAGTAACACCGGCAACGCCCAAGGCGCGAGGCTGTGGATAATTTTCTTCATGGCCGCGCCTCAGCTCTGCGATGCGGCTTTGGGCAGGATGTCGTTGGCGACCATCTCGCCGAACGGGCTGACGTAACCGGCGCTCTTCGGCAGTTCCGGGCGTTCAACGTCGAGGTGTGGGAACAGCAGCTCGGCCACCCGATACGATTCTTCGAGGTGTGGATAACCGGAGAAGATGAAGGTGTCGATGCCCAGATCGGCATATTCCTTGACCCGCGCGGCCACGGTCGGGCCATCGCCGACCAGCGCAGTACCGGCACCGCCACGTACCAGACCGACGCCGGCCCAGAGGTTCGGGCTGACTTCAAGGTTGTCGCGGCTGCCGCCGTGCAGCGCGGCCATGCGTTGCTGGCCGACCGAATCGAAGCGCGCCAGCGAAGCCTGCGCACGTTGGATGGTGTCGTCGTCCAGATGCGAGATCAGCCGGTCCGCAGCCTGCCAGGCTTCGGCGTTGGTTTCACGCACGATCACATGCAGACGAATGCCGAAGCGCACGGTACGGCCGAGTTTGGCGGCTTTGGCCCGGACTTGTGCGATCTTCTCGGCAACCGCTGCCGGTGGTTCGCCCCAGGTCAGCACCATCTCGACCTGCTCGGCGGCCAGATCCTGCGCCGCTTCCGAAGAGCCACCGAAATACAGCGGCGGACGCGGTTGCTGGATCGGCGGATACAGCAGCTTCGCGCCCTTCACGCTGATGTGCTCGCCGTCGTAATCGACGGTTTCGCCTTCCAGCACACGACGCCAGATGCGGGTGAATTCCACCGAGGCTTGATAGCGTTCCTCATGGTTGAGGAACAGACCGTCGCCGGCCAGTTCTTCCGGATCGCCACCGGTGACCAGATTGAACAGCGCACGCCCGCCGGACAAACGATCCAGCGTCGCTGCCTGCCGCGCGGCGACCGTCGGGGAGATGATCCCGGGGCGCAGGGCGACGAGGAATTTCAGACGCTGGGTCACCGGAATCAGCGAGGCCGCGACCAGCCACGAGTCTTCGCAGGAACGCCCGGTCGGAATCAGCACCCCGCCAAAACCCAGACGATCCGCCGCTTGCGCGACCTGTTGCAGGTAACCGTGATCAACCGCGCGGGCGCCTTCGGCGGTGCCAAGGTAATGGCCGTCGCCGTGGGTTGGCAGGAACCAGAAGATATTGAGGCTCATGGAGTGGTCTCCTTGTGGATTCGAATTACTGGGCTTGAGAGCTTTGGGCCACAGCGGCCGGCGGGGTCCAGATCACATCCTTGATGCTCAACGGCTTGGGAATCAGCTTGAGCTGGAAGAACGTGTCGGCGATTTTCTGTTGCGCGGCGACCACTTCCGGGGTCAGGAACAGCGCGCCGTAGCCCTGGCGTTTCACCGAGGTCAGGGTGATGTCCGCCGGCAGGCCAAGCAGTGGCGCGACCTGTTGCGTCACGTCTTGCGGATTGGCTTTGGACCACTCGCCAACCGCGCGCACTTCTTCGACGAGGGTCTTGATCACCTCGGGATTTTTCTGCGCGTAAGGTTTGGTCGCCAGATAGAACTGGTGGTTGTCGACGATGCCTTTGCCGTCACGCAGAGTGTGCGCTTGCAGTTGTTTCTCGGCAGCGGCCTGGTATGGATCCCAGATGACCCAGGCGTCGACACTGCCACGCTCGAACGCAGCGCGGGCATCGGCCGGCGGCAGGAATACGGTCTGGATGTCGCTGTACTTGAGGCCGGCGTCTTCCAGTGCGCGCACCAGCAGGTAGTGCACGTTGGAGCCTTTGTTCAGGGCGACTTTCTTGCCCTTGAGATCGGCCACCGATTTGATCGGCGAGTCTTTCGGTACGAGGATCGCTTCGCTGTTCGGTGCTGGCGGTTCGTAGGCAACGTAGAGCAGATCAGCGCCGGCAGCTTGAGCGAAAACCGGTGGGGTTTCGCCGGTCACGCCGAAATCGATCGAGCCGACGTTGAGGCCTTCGAGCAGCTGCGGGCCGCCAGGGAATTCCGTCCATTGCACGTCGACGCCTTGCGCGGCGAGGCGTTTTTCCAGCGTGCCTTTGGCTTTGAGCAGCACCAGCGTGCCGTACTTCTGATAACCGATCCGCAATGTCTCGGCTTGAGCTTGGGTGATGGCGCCGAAGGTGACAGCCGCAGCAAACAGAGCGACCAGACCACGACGCAAAAATACAGTGCGCATAGCGCTCTCCTTTTTGCTGTTGGGTTTTGGCTGCACCTGCTTGCCCGTTGGCGGGCGAGTAAGGCCAGTACTTCAAATTTCGATGGGACTTAAATGCTCCAGCGAGCACTCAACAAACGTTCGTTCAACAGGCCCGGCTCCAGCGGTTTCGGCCGGCGCGCCATGGCGCCGATGAACTGGTCCAGGGCCTCGTGTAACCGTTGCTCGAGCGCCGGCGCCAGTTGCGCGGCGGCACTGCCTTCGCCGTAAGCGATCTGGCTGTCCTCGGCGAAAATGCCCTGAAGCATTTCCTGGGCCTTGAGTGCCGACAGCACAGGCTTGAGCGCGTAATCGACTACCAGCATGTGGGCAATGCTGCCGCCGGTAGCCATCGGCAAGACAATCTTGTGATTCAAGGCACGCTCGGGGAGCAGATCCAGCAGGGTCTTCAGCGCTCCGGAAAACGAGGCCTTGTACACCGGCGTGGCGATCAGCAGGCCATCGGCGTTTGCGATCTGTTGCAGCAGGTCGAGGACCTTCGGGCTGTCGAAGCGCGCGTGGAGCAGATCCTCGGCCGGGAAGTCCCGCACCTGATAACTCACCACTTCCACCCCTTGCTGTTGCAACCAGCGTTGCGAGCGCTCCAGCAGCACCCCGGAACGGGAGCGCAGGCTGGGGCTGCCACCGAGTGAGACGACCAGCATTGCAGATTCCTTTAAGCGTTACAGGCGATTCGCAGGCTGCGATCTCGCTTCAATGGCAGTGACCTTACCAGCTGATTTATATATCCATAAATCATATTTATTCATTTGGTTATGC
>NZ_RAZO01000472.1:0-1283 GCF_004307535.1 Pseudomonas sp. Sample_9 | reverse complement strand
TATTTGTTCGGCTGCGGCGTCAGGCGCAGGTACGGCTTCACCGCGCGATAGCCTTTCGGGAAGCGCTGCTTGATCTCGTCCTCATCCTTGAGCGACGGCACGATCACCACCTCTTCACCGTCCTGCCAGTTGGCCGGGGTGGCCACCTTGTAATTGTCGGTGAGCTGCAGCGAGTCGATCACCCGCAGGATCTCGTGGAAATTGCGCCCGGTGCTCGCCGGGTAGGTAATGGTCAGGCGGATCTTCTTGTTCGGATCGATGACGAACAGTGAACGTACGGTCAGGGTGTCATTGGCATTCGGGTGGATCAGGTCGTAGAGATCGGAGACCTTGCGATCGGCATCGGCCAGGATCGGGAAATTGACGATAGTGTTCTGGGTTTCGTTGATGTCCTCGATCCACTTGTGGTGCGAGTCCACCGGGTCGACCGACAGCGCGATGGCCTTGACGCCACGCTGGCTGAATTCATCCTTGAGCTTGGCGGTGAAGCCCAGCTCGGTGGTGCACACCGGAGTGAAGTCCGCCGGATGGGAAAACAGCACGCCCCAGCTATCGCCCAGCCATTCGTGGAAACGAATCTTGCCGGCGCTGGAGTCCTGTTCGAAATCGGGGGCGATGTCGCCGAGTCTGAGGCTCATGGTGCTGCTCCTGATGAGGGATGGGAGACAACAACTGTAGCTCGGGATCAATCAGTGTTAAAAAGAATAAATAACTAGATATCTAGATCATTAGTGAATATTAAACATCTGTTCATTGGACACCAGACGGCATCGCGACGAACATCCAACACAAGGTTCGAGAAGGCCTTGAGTTGCAGCAAAGAGGGAAATCGAGAAAGGCTTACGGGGGTGAGCCTGACTCGAAACGCAAAAGCCCCGCCCGGCGCGATGCCGGACGGGGCTTTTTTTTGCTTCAGTTGCTCGAGCGCTATTACAACAGCGGGATCGAGTAGCTGAGGATCAGGCGGTTTTCGTCCTGGTCGCGTTGACCAGCGATGTCGGTGCGCCAGGTAGCGTTTTTCCACATCACGCCCACGTTCTTCAACGGGCCTTCCGGAACAACGTACGCCACGGTCAGATCGCGTTCCCACTCGGAAGCGCCATTGGAGGTTTGCACACGGCTCGCGTAGGTATCGACGTTGTCGCCACGCAGGTAAACCATGCCTGCGGTCAGGCCAGGCACGCCAACCTTGGCGAAGTCATAGGAGTAACGTGCTTGCCAGGTGCGCTCGCCGGCACGGTTGAACTTCTGGATCTGCATGTCGGTGATGGTGTAGTTCGACG
>NZ_RAZO01000159.1:0-6277 GCF_004307535.1 Pseudomonas sp. Sample_9 | reverse complement strand
GGCTGCATCGTCAGAATAATCTTCCCGACATTCTGCGAAGACTCCATCCGCCGATGGGCATCGGCTGCGCGGGACAACGGAAAGGTGCTGTCCACCACCGGTTCCAGACTCGCAGCGCCGGCGAAGCGTTTCAGCCAGTGGTCGCGAAAGCGCTGGATCATCGCGTGCTTCTCCGGCTGAGTGCGTGACTTCATCACCGTGCCGATGATTTGCAGGTGCCGGTAGAGGATGTGCTCCAGCTCCACGTCGACCTTGCCGCCGCCGCCAAGAATGCCGACCTGGACCAGGCGGCCGCCGTGGGCCAGCGAGGCGATGTTGCGGGCGAAGTAGGGAGCGCCGACGAAGTCGATGATCACATCGACGCCGCGCCCGTTGGTTTTGTCGGCGATGACTGCGGCGAAATCCTCGGTCTTGTAGTCGATGGCCACGTCGGCGCCCAGGTGTTCGACACGTGACAGCTTGCTGCCTTCGGTGGTCGCGTACACCGTGGCGCCGGTGGCGTAAGCCAGTTGCACGGCAGCGGAGCCGACGCCACCGGCGGCGGCATGGATCAGCACCGAGTCGCCTGACTTGAGTCGGGCCAGGTGCAGCATCGCTTCGTGGGCGGTGACGAACACTTCGGGAATCGCCGCTGCGTGCACATAGTCGAGCTGTGCCGGAATCGGCATGGCCATGCGGTAGTCGATGCGCGCCAGTTCGGCGTAGGCACCGCCGCCGACCACGCCCATCACCCGGTCGCCGACGGCGAATCCGCTCACCTCGCTGCCGGTCTCCAGCACTTCCCCGGCGATCTCCAGACCGATGATCAACGAGTCACCAAAGTTCGCATGGCCGTAGCCGCCGGTTCGGTGGGTCAGGTCGGCACGGTTCACGCCGGCCGCATAGACCCGCACCAGCAGGTCGGTCGGGCGTACTTCAGGGTTGGGCGCTTCGCCGAGTTGCAGCACTTCTGCCGAGCCGAATGCTTTCAGGTTGATGGCTTTCATCTCAGCGTTGCTCCGTGTCGGCAAGGGTGGCATTGGCGATGGCCGAGGCGGTGATGGCGCCCGGGAAACCGACGTAAAAGGCCAGGTGAGTGATCGCCGCCGACAACTCTTCATGGCTCACGCCATTGCTGACAGCGCGGCGCAGGTGCGCGGGCAATTCTTCACAGTGGCCGCCGGCAATCAGCGCAGCGACAGTGATCAGACTGCGCTCGCGGGGTGACAAGGCGGGGTCGCTCCAGATCTGCGGGTACAGCGTTGAGTCCACGAATTGCGCCAGTTTCGGGGTGAAGGCACGCGCGGCTTCGCGTGGGCTGCTGAAATCGATAGTCGACATGGAAATCCCCTTAAACCTGGCTGATGAATTTGTTGGTGAGGTAGTGCTCGATGCCTTCGATGCCGCCTTCAGAACCGTGGCCGCTTTCTTTCATGCCGCCGAAGGGCAGTTCGGTGGCGACGATGCGGTACTGGTTGATGCCGATCATTCCGGCTTCCAGGCCATCGGCGACGTCGATCGCGGTGCGCGCATTGGAAGTGAACGCGTAGGCCGAGAGGCCGTAGGGCAGGCGGTTGGCTTCTTGCAGG
Source organism: Pseudomonas sp. Sample_9 (assembly GCF_004307535.1). Taxonomy (NCBI): domain Bacteria; kingdom Pseudomonadati; phylum Pseudomonadota; class Gammaproteobacteria; order Pseudomonadales; family Pseudomonadaceae; genus Pseudomonas; species Pseudomonas sp. Sample_9. Next base: position 4,709 of record NZ_RAZO01000159.1, on the reverse strand, counting down.
CCGTCGCTCAACTCATCGAAAGGCATCAGTATCGCGATGGGGCCAAAGGGTTCTTCGTGCATGATTCGCGCACTCATCGGCACATCGGCCAATACGGTGGGCTGAAAGAAGAAGCCTGCGCCCGGCAACGCTTCACCGCCGGCCAGCACCCGTGCACCTTTCTCCACGGCGTCGGCGATCAGTTGCTCCATCTTCGCCAGTTGCCGTGGGTTCGCCAGAGGGCCGACCTGGGTTTGCGGATCCATGCCATCGCCGATTTTCAGTGCCTTGGTGGCAGCAACGAAGCGCTCGACGAACTCGGCGTAGGCCTCACGCTGGATAAGAAAACGAGTCGAGGAAATGCACACCTGGCCGGTGCCGCGAAAGCGATTGGCGACGCCTTCCACAGCAGCCTTTTCGATGTCGGCGTCGGCAAACACCAGCACCGGGCCGTGGCCGCCCAGTTCCAGGGTGATCGGCTTGACGCCTTCGGCAGCGCGGGCCGAGAGCAGCCGACCGATCGGCACCGAACCGGTGAAGGTCACTTTGCGAATGATCGGTGAGGCAATCAAATGGCTGGACACTTGATCCGGCACACCGAACACCACTTGCAGGACGCCTTTGGGCAAACCGGCATCGTCCAGCGCCCGGGCCAGGGCCAGAGCGGTGGAAGGGCTTTCCTCGCCGGGCTTGAGCACCACGCTGCAACCGGCGGCCAGCGCTGCCGAGAGCTTGCGCGCCGGGGTGATGGCCGGGAAATTCCACGGTGTGAACGCTGCCACAGGGCCGATGGCCTGGCGTTTGACCAGTTGCAGTACACCCGGACGATTGGCCGGGACGACACGGCCGTCGATGCGTCGTGCGCTTTCGGCGAACCACTCGAAATATTCCGCCGCACGGGTCACTTCATCGAGGCTTTCGCGCAGTGGCTTGCCTTCTTCCAGCGTCATTTGCGCAGCGATGTGCGGGGCGCGTTCGAGGATCAGGTCGGCGGCGCGCTTGAGGATTTTTGCGCGCTGGTCCGGCACGGTCTGGCGCCATTGGTCGAAGCTCAGTCGGGCCACTTCGAGGGCGTGATCCAGGTCTTGGGCGGTGGCGAGTGGCACCTGGCCGATTTCGTCGCCGGTAGCCGGGTTGACTACGGCAGCGGTCGCGCGGTCTTGGGCGGTAAGCCATTGACCACCGATGAAGAGATAGAGCGGATCGTAAGGAGTGTTCATGGATGTCGCCTTCATGGTTGAGGATTCATTCGGCGCCTTGTACGCAGTGGTTCAGGCGTCCCGTGGAATCCAGTCTATGGAAGGCGTGCCGTTTGATTTAGCCGGCCACGAGGGAATCATTGTTGTCCCAGAAGGTAATATCGATCCCAGGAGCGAGCGTGTAGGATCCGACGTTATCCGCAGTGAGTGGCAGGTCTACAGGACGATCAGGATGGACAAACTTTCAAACATGTCGGTGTACATCAAGGTAGTCGAGATGGGCAGTTTCACTGCCGTGGCCAACCATCTCGACTCCACCGTCGGTAACGTATCGCGTGCGGTCTCGGCGTTGGAAAACGTGCTCGACACTCGCCTGTTGCAACGCTCGACCCGGCGTCTCTCGGTGACCGATGCGGGCCGGCGGTTTTATGAACGCTGCGTGAAGATTCTCGCTGACCTGGAAAGCGCCGAAGCCGAGGCGAGCAATGCCGCCTTGCAACCACGAGGGACGTTACGGGTGCACTGCGTGCCCGGACTGGCGCGGCAACTGGTGACCGGCGCGGTGCTGGAATATCGCCAGGCGTTTCCCGAAGTGACCGTCGATTTGATGCTCTCCCAACGCATGCCCAATCTGCTTGAGGATCAGTTGGACGTGTCCATTCTGATCGCGCGAACGCTGCCGGACTCGGCGTATGTCAGCCAGAAGATCGGCGTCAGTCACTGTGTACTGGTGGCCTCCCCGGAATACTTGGCGCGGCATGGCGCACCCGAAACGCCGGAGCAGCTTTGCGATCATCAATGCCTGCTGCTCGGTACCGTGGATTACGTGCGCGATGAATGGCAGCTCAAAAGCAAGGCGGGCGACGCGACGTTCATCCCGAGCGGGCCGAGTTTCAGCGTGAACGATATGGACGCAATGGCCGTGGCCATTCGCGAAGGGGCGGGGATTGGTCTGTTGGCAGGCTTCACGGCGATCGATGATTTGCGTGCCGGCAGGCTGGTGCGGGTGCTGCCCGATTACCACACCTATGAGCGCAATGTTTACGCGGTCTACACGTCTCGCCAGTTTGTCGATGCGAAGATCACTCGATTCATCGATACCTTGAAAACCCGGGTCGGCGCGCAGTTGGCGAGCACTGCTCAGGCGCTTATCGATTGAAGCGGTAAAGGCATTTGCGTCTCAGCGAGCCAACTCTGAGACGCAATGGGTGTGCGAGGTATTGGCCAGATCAACCGTTGCTGCAGCCGCTGCCCATGACCTCGTATTGCAGGATGTGCTGTTTGCCTTGGGAATCCTGATAAGTCATGTGCACCGGCACTACAGCGCAGACATCCGGCACGGGATCTTCCGAGATGATTTTGGCGACGTCGAGGTGACTGGCGTAGGTGTATTGCTCGACTGGTGGCGTGGTAGTCGATTCCTGAGCCATGACCACCGAGCTGAAGCCGAAGAGTGCGAGGACGAGCATTGAGACTTTCATGGAAGATGTTCCTTTGCTGAAGTTGAGTGTGCTGCTGGAACAAACTCTATGCGGCGGCTGGCGGGGGAAACAGGCGCGGATTGGGTAAAGACTGTTTACGGTTTGAGCCACAATCGGCACGGGGTGAACGATCGCGCAGGGTTCAGCGCAAACAAAAAAGGCGCCGGTGAGGGCGCCTTTTGCTTATCTCGGTTTTTTACGGCTCGCCATGCAATCGGCAGCTACGAAAGCGCCGGGCTGATTTCGGCGGATTTCGCTGAGTAGCTTCCCACCCGCGCCGAAATCCATTTGCGGCTGTAAGCCAGCACATGGTTAGCAGTGGCGGTGGGGAAGTGAATGAAGCCATGCGGACACTCTGGCAGCACGTACATCTCCACCGGCGCCGCGTGTTGCCAGCGTTCAGCGATGAGCTGCGTGTCATCCAGCAGCGGATCGAGGTCGCCGGCAAACAGCAGCGCTGGTGGCAGCCCGCTGAAATCGCCGTACAGCGGCGAAAGCGGTGGCTGGCGTCGTTGTTCGTCGCTGATGTCCGGCGTGAGCAGGCGCAACGCTTCGACCATGCCGGGGCCGTCGAGCACCAGAGTATCGGCTGGGGCACTGCGCACGCTCGGCGTGCCGGTCAGGTCGTAGACGCCGTAATAAAGCAGCGCGCCGCAGATCCGTTGCAGCAGTTGCGGCGAAGATTTGAGCGCGAGCAGGGTGGCGGCCGCCAGATGCCCGCCGGCCGATTCACCGACGACGACTACGGGCAGCCCGGCAAACTCGCCATCGTTCAAAATGCCGCGAGTGGCGCGCAGACAGTCGTCCAGCAAGCCCTCGATTGGCGTCGACACGGCCAGCCGATAATCAACCGACACCACCGCCACGTCGCAGGCGTTGACGATGGCGATGTTGAAGTTGTCGTTCATCTGCGCATTGCCAATCACCCAGCCGCCACCATGGAAATCCAGCACCACGCCTCTGGCTTTGCCCTTGGGGCGAATGATGCGCACGGGCACGGTGTCGATGATCTTCCGTTCGGCGGCCAGCCCATGCTGGCGCAATTTGCCAGCGCCGCCGAGCTGACCCGCTCGCAGCAACGCCTGAATCAACCGTGGAGTGAGCCGATTGCGAATCTTGAAGCGCGGCAGCCAGGCGAGCTTTTTGTTGAACCCACGCACCTGCGCCAGCTCGCGCTCGCCTTGCGGCCATGGGAAGTCGCTCACAGGCGATTCTTCATCAGGATCGAGCAGTTCAGCGCCGCCGCAACGCACAGCCACGCCAGGTACGGGAACAGAATCAGCCCGGTGACCACGTCCAGTTGCAGTGCGAGCACGACCATCACCGCGACCACCACCCACAGCACCGCCAGAATCACCAGCGCCGCCAGCACCTGATGCGCGCCGAAGAACACCGGCGTCCACAGCGTGTTCAGGGCGATCTGTGCGGCCCACAAAGCCAGCACCGTTTGGCTGCCGGGGATCAGGCTCAAGCGATAACCGGCCCAGGCCAGCAGCAGGTAGATGATCGTCCACGCTACCGGGAAGGCCCAGTTTGGCGGGGTAAAGGAGGGTTTGGTCAGCGATTCATACCACGGGCCGGGTTTGAACATCACGCCAGTGGTTGCCGCCGCCGCGCAGGCGAGAAGGAAGATGAAAAAGGTCATTGCCAGTCCTTAGCTGTGATCAGCTGTTATGGAGAGTTAAGAAGAGGACGCTTCGCTGCGCAAAAAGTTTGTTTGCAAACGCAAAATGGCAGTCAGGTTGAACTAAAAGCTGACCGTCGCGTCAGGATAAACACTGCCTTTTCCCACCGACGCGGACGACATCATGTACACCTATCACATCGAATACCGTTTCAACGGCGAGCCTCGTACTTATCTGCTCGAACTCAAGGAAGCGCAACTGGCCGAGCACGACGCGGCGATGCATCTGCTGGAACTGCATCTGGGCGATGCGGAAAACAGCCTGGTCATGCCCACGGCGGATTCGACGCCAGAACAGATTCTCGAGCAGGCCGAGCGGGTAGGGATTACACATATCAGGGTGGTCAGCCGGACCAATTGACCTTC
>NZ_RAZO01000228.1:0-969 GCF_004307535.1 Pseudomonas sp. Sample_9 | reverse complement strand
TGGACTCAGCGCGGGCGTTCTGGATCGTCCTCGCCATGCTGGTGGCGACCTGCCCCTGCGCGCTGTCATTGGCGACGCCGACCGCCCTCACCGCCGCCACCGGCACCCTGCACAAACTCGGGCTGTTGCTGACCCGCGGCCATGTGCTGGAAGGCTTGAATCAGATCGACACGGTGATCTTCGACAAGACCGGCACGCTCACCGAAGGCCGCTTGGTGCTGCGCTCGATTCGCCCGCTCGGCAGGCTGGACAGCGAGCAATGCCTGAGCCTTGCCGCTGCGCTCGAGAACCGTTCGGAACACCCGATCGCCCGGGCGTTCGGCCGTGCTCCACTGGCCGCTGACGATGTGCAGAGCACACCGGGGCTGGGGCTGGAAGGCGTGGTCGGTGAGCAACGCTTGCGCATCGGTCAGGCCAAATTTGCTTGCGCACTGAGCGGCGCGGCACTGCCGTCAATGCCTGATGAAGCCGGGCAATGGTTGCTGCTCGCCGACACACACGGACCGCTGGCGTGGCTGGTGCTCGATGATCGCCTGCGTGACGACGCCCCTGCCCTGCTCGCGGCCTGCAAAGCGCGAGGTTGGCGCACCTTGCTGTTGTCCGGCGACAGTTCGCCGATGGTCGCCAGTGTCGCCGCCGAATTGGGCATCGACGAGGCCCGTGGCGGTTTGCGCCCCGATGACAAACTGCTAGTGCTGCAGCAACTGCACAAGGAAGGGCGCAAGGTGCTAATGCTCGGCGACGGCGTCAACGACGTGCCGGTGCTGGCTGCAGCCGACATCAGCGTGGCCATGGGCTCGGCCACCGATCTGGCGAAAACCAGCGCCGATGCAGTGTTGCTTTCCAATCGCCTTGACGCTCTGGTGCAAGCCTTCACGCTGGCGCGACGCACGCGCCGGGTAATCATCGAAAATCTGCTGTGGGCAGCGCTGTACAATGGCCTCATGTTGCCGTTCGCCGCCCTCGGCT
>NZ_RAZO01000399.1:0-972 GCF_004307535.1 Pseudomonas sp. Sample_9 | reverse complement strand
GTACGCTGGGAGGTCATGCCAATGCCGCTGCGCAGGCGGTCGTCATGTTCACGCATCAGCTCAGCCCTCCAAGCCAGCCATCGAGACTTCTGAAGGCATCATTGAAGGTGCGATCGAGCTGCAACGGCGTGATGGACACATAACCCTGCATCACGGCATGAAAATCGGTGCCCGGGCCGCCATCTTCAGCGTCGCCGGCAGCAGCAATCCAGTAACCGGCCTTGCCGCGCGGATCGACCACTTTCATCGGCGCCGCCGCGCGGGCGCGATGGCCGAGCCGGGTCAACTGAATGCCACGGATGTGATCGATAGGCAGATTGGGAATGTTCACGTTGAGTACCGTGCGCGGCGGCAGATCGAGCCCGGCGTGGGCCTCGACCAGTTTGCGCGCAAAGTAGGCCGCGGTCGGCAGGTTATCCACCTGACGCGAGACCAGTGAAAACGCAAACGATGGGCGCTCAAGAAAACGTCCTTCAAGCGCCGCTGCCACTGTCCCGGAATACAGCACATCGTCACCGAGGTTGGCGCCCAGGTTGATGCCGGAAACCACCATGTCCGCTTCGCGCTCAAGCAAGCCGTTAAGGCCCAGGTGAATGCAATCGGTCGGTGTGCCGTTGAGACTGATAAAGCCATTGGCCAGGTATTGCGGGTGCAGCGGACGGTCGAGCGTCAGCGAACTGCTGGCGCCGCTTTTGTCCTGCTCCGGGGCGATAACCACGCATTCGGTGTAATCCGCCAGCGCAGCATAAAGCGCGGCGAGACCGGGCGCGGTTACCCCATCGTCGTTAGAAATCAGAATACGCATGGGCTGTCCGTCTGCCCCACCGGCACCAGATCAACGAGCTCGCGCACCAATACGGTGGCAAAGCATCCGGCCGGGAGGACGAATTCCAGTTGCAGAATGTCAGGTTGGGGATAATGCCACGTCAACCCGCCAATGGGCAGCCGCAGGATGCGACGTTCATGGCTCAT
>NZ_RAZO01000338.1:0-6315 GCF_004307535.1 Pseudomonas sp. Sample_9 | reverse complement strand
TGTGGGAGCGAGCCTGCTCGCGAAGGCGCCATCAGCCGCACAACCATTTCCTGCAAAAAGAATTTCCACCCAGCCCTATCACTTTTCCAATCTCGTCCGGCACACAGGCAATTGAGAAATATTTCCATTCAGGAGCCGCCGTATGTCCCGTTCGCCAGACACCTTGTTGCGCCCCAGTCTGCTGGCTTTTGCCATCGCTTTCGGCACGCCGCTGATCAGCAGCCCGTTGCTCGCCGCTGAGCAAGCGTCCAGCGTGCGCGCCTACAACATGCCGGCGGCGCCGCTGTCGACCACCCTGAACCAGATCGCCAGCCAGGGCGGCCTCGCCCTGTCGCTCAATCCTGCGCTGGCCGCCGGCAAGACCTCAGCGCCGGTCAACGGCCAGTACGACGCCGCCGGCGCCCTGCGCGCGGCCTTGCGCGGCACCGGTCTGCAACTGGAACGGAGCAGCGCCGGCACTTACACCCTGGTGGCCGTGCCGGAAGGCACGCTGGCCCTGCCGGAAACCTCGGTCATCGGCGTGGAAAACTTCGAAAGCGCCTGGGGCCCGGTCGAAGGCTACACCGCGACTCGCACCGCCGCCGGCACCAAGACCGACACCGCCCTGGTCGAAGCACCGCGATCGATTTCGGTGGCGACCCGCCAGCAAATGGACGACCGCAGCGTGCACAGCCTCGATGACGCCGTGCGCTACATGCCGGGTATCACCGCCAGCAGCTACGGCAGCGACACCCGTGCCGACTGGTTGCGCGTACGCGGTTTCGAACCGACCCAGTTCCTCGATGGCCTGCCGCTGCCCAAAGGCGTGTACGCCAACCCGAAACAGGAAACCTGGAACCTCGACCGCCTCGCCCTGCTGCGTGGCCCGGCTTCGTCGGTGTACGGCCAGACCCCGCCGGGCGGTTTGCTCGACATGGTCAGCCGCCGCCCGAGCGCTGAAGCCAGCAGCGAAATCCAGCTGCAATACGGCAGCGACAACCACCGCCAGATCAACTTCGCCAGCACCGGCAAGATCGATGACGCCGGGCAGTTTCTCTATGGCCTCAGCGGCGTGGTGCGCGACAGCGGCACCCAGGTCGACCACGTCGACAACAAGCGCTACAACATCGCGCCGAGCCTGACCTGGAACATCGACGACGACACCAAACTCACTCTGCTGAGCCAGTTCACCCGCGACGACACCGGCATCACCAGCCAGTTTCTGCCCATTCAGGGCACCAAAATCAAATCGCCGCTCGGTGATATTTCCCATCACAAGAATCTCGGCGATCCGGATTGGGAATACTACGACCGCACCTACTACGCGCTGGGTTATGCCTTCGAACATCGGTTGAACGATGTCTGGCAGTTCAAGCAGAACCTGCGCTACACCAAGTCGGACCTGTCGTTCCAGTCGCTGACACCCGGTTCCTACCCGTTCACCACCGTGGATGCAGAGGGCAACGTCGGCCGCACCAGCACCAGCGTCGACGAAGACATCAGCCAGTTTGCCGTGGACAACAACTTCCAGGCCGACTTCGCCACGGGCGACATTCGCCACACCTTGCTGCTGGGTCTGGATCACCAGCGCAGCAACACCAACTACACCTCGATCTTTGGCGATGGTCTGCAGACCAACGTCATCAACCCGATCTACGGCCAGCCGATCGTACGTCCGGCGCGCTCCACCGCGTTTTACGACTACAACCAGAAGACCTACCAGACCGGTCTCTACGTGCAGGACCAAATGGCCCTCGACCAGTGGCGCCTGACCCTCGGCGGCCGTGAAGACTGGGTGCACACCAGCACTGAATTCTTCAACAAGGGCGATGCGACCAACACCCAGCGTGACAAGAAATTCAGCGGCAACGCGGCGCTCAGCTACGTCTTCGATAACGGCTTCGTGCCGTACCTGTCCTACGCCGAATCCTTCCAGCCGACCACCGGCGCCGATGCCACTTCGACCGGCTCGCTCAAGCCAACCGAAGGCAAGCAGTGGGAACTGGGCATCAAATACCAGCCTCCGGGCAGCAAGACCCTGCTGACCGCCGCCGTGTATGACCTGACCCAGAAGAACGTCGCGGTGAATACCTTCGTCAACAACGTCTCGGTGACCAGCCAGACCGGCGAAGTGAAGGTCAAAGGCCTGGAGCTCGAAGCGGTGTCGGATGTGACCGACAACCTCAAAGTCATCGCCGCCTACACCCTGGCCAAGTCCGAAGTGCAGAAAGGCGTCGACAAGGGCAATCGTCTGCAACTGATGCCCAACCAACAAGCCTCGCTGTGGACCGACTACACCTGGCACGCCGGCGTGCTCGACGGTTTCGGTATCGGTGCCGGCGTGCGCTACACCGGCAACACCTACGGCGACAAGGCCAACACCTGGCTGGGCAAGGCCGATGCCTATACCGTGTTCGATGCCAGCGTGCATTATGATCTCGGCCGTCTGGACAACAGTCTCAAAGGTGCATCGCTGGCGGTGAACGCGACCAACCTGTTCGACAAGGACTACATTTCCACCTGCGACAGCTTCTACTGCTACTACGGCGACCAGCGCAGTGTCGTCGCCAGCGCCACTTACAAGTGGTAAGCCAGTGAGCTGAAACAGGCCCTGTTCCCAGGCCGTCCGCACCGGGCGGCTTTGGTGTTTTTGAAGGTCATGCAATGAAAAGTAAAACCATCCGCCGCTGGTCGTTCATCCACACCTGGACCAGCCTGATCTGCACGGTGTTTCTGCTGATGCTGGCGCTGACCGGTCTGCCGCTGATTTTCAGCCACGAGATTGATCACGCGCTGGGCAACGCCCCGGAGCTGCACGAGATGCCGGCCGACACGCCGCAACTCGACCTGCAGCAACTGGTCGATGCCGCGCAGAAACATCGCCCGGGCGAAGTCATGCAGTACTTCGGTTATGACGACGAAGAGCCGAACGCGGCGTTCGCGATCATGGCCAAGACTGCCGACACCGAGCCGAACTCTTCGCACACTTTCATGCTCGATGCGCGCACTGGCGAAGCGCTGGAAACCCCTTCGGCCAACGGTGGCTTGATGCTGTTCATCCTGCGCCTGCACGTCGACATGTTCGCCGGGCTGCCGGGCAAGCTGCTGCTGGCGTTCATGGGTCTGTTGTTTGTCGTGGCGATCATCTCCGGCACGGTGCTGTACCTGCCGTTCATGCGCCGCTTGAAATTCGGCACCGTGCGCCAGGACAAATCAACGCGGCTGCGCTGGCTCGATCTGCACAATTTGATTGGCGTCGTGACCCTGACCTGGTGTCTGGTGGTGGGCGTGACCGGGGTGATCAGCGCCTGCGCCGACCTGCTCATCGCCGCCTGGCGCAACGACGCGCTGACCACGCTGATCGCGCCGTATCGCGATGCGCCGCCGCTGACCCAACTGGCGCCGGCTACGCGGCTGCTCGACATCGCCGAGGAAGTCGCACCGGGGATGAAGCCGGATTTCATCGCCTTCCCCGGCACGCGCTTTTCCAGCGAGCACCATTATTCGGTGTTCATGAAGGGCGGCACGCATCTGACTTCGCACCTGCTGACGCCAGTGTTGATCGATGCCACGACACTGCAAGTGACAGCTGTGGCCGAACGGCCGTGGTACATGGACGCCATGGGCATGTCGCAGCCGCTGCACTTTGGTGACTACGGCGGCATGCCGATGAAGATTCTCTGGGCGACGCTGGATGTGCTGACGATCATCGTGTTGGCCAGTGGTGTCTATTTGTGGGTGGTGCGGCGCAAGGCGGCCAAGCCTGTATTGGAAACCGCGGAGGCCTCGGCATGAAGCCGCGTCAGTCGAGTTTCTGGAAGGTCTTCAGCACACCGATCGTGATCGCCCTGCTCAGCGCGGCGGGGCTGTTTGCGGCGTTGCTGGGGGATGGAATCTGGGATGCCTTGAGCTGGGTCGGGCTTGGCGTCCCGGCATTTCTGGCGATAAGAGGTTTTCTGCCGCGAAGCTGAGAATCCCTTGTGGGAGCGAGCCTGCTCGCGAAAGCGCCCGGACACTCAACATCAAAGTCGACTGTCACGACGCCTTCGCGAGCAGGCTCGCTCCCACATGGGTTCTGCGCCGGACTCGAGCAGGCTATGCTGCCCGATCATTGTCCTGATCGAGACCTTGCCCATGTCCGCCCCCAGCATGACCCTGTACCACAACACCCTGTCGCCCTTTGTCCGCAAGGTCATGGTGCTGCTGCACGAAACCGGTCAGCAGGATCGTGTCGCGCTGCAGGACTGTGTGCTCAGCCCGGTCAGCCCGAACCCTGCGCTGATCGCCGACAACCCGTTGAGCAAGATCCCCGCCCTGCGCCTGGCCGACGGCAATGTCATCCATGACAGCCGCGTCATCCTCGAGTACCTCGACCAGCAGCACGTCGGCAATCCGTTGATCCCCCGTGAAGGTGCGGCGCGCTGGCGGCGCCTGACGCTGGCGTCGATGGCTGACGGGATCATGGATGCCTCGGTGATGGTGCGTTATGAAACCGTTCTGCGCCCGGTGGAAAAACACTGGGACGAGTGGCTCGACGCCCAGCGCGACAAGATCCGCCGCGCCCTCGCCGTGCTTGAGAACGAAGCGATTGCCGAGCTGACCAGCCATTTCGATGTTGCGGCGATCAGCGTGGCCTGCGCTTTGGGCTATCTGGATCTGCGCTTCCCGGACATGGACTGGCGTGCAGCCAATCCACAACTGGGCAATTGGTATTTTGAAGTGAGTCAGCGACCGTCCATGGTGGCGACGATGCCCAAGCCTTAGATCTGGGCTGCCTGTTCCGGCCTCTTCGCGAGCAGGCTCGCTCCCACAGTTGACCACATTCCAATGTGGGAGCGAGCTTGCTCGCGAATGCACCAACTCGGTTTCTGAGGTAGTGACGCAATAAGCAGCGTCACCAAAACCTCCGCTTCACGCTGTTCCTCGCGTAACCCAAGCCACCCGCTCATTGCATCGCCTCCACATCAAACTCCAGCGGCCTGGCCGGCTTCAAACCAATCCCGTACCAGTCCAGTTTGCGCGTGAGCACCATGAACACCCCGAGCAGACCGAACAGCATCAGCGAGCCCATCAACAGCGCGTAATCCTCGGCGCTGAGCAATCCGTACAGCAGGCCATACAGCGCCGCCAGCCCGGCCGAGAAACTCAAGCCATGCCGCGCGCTGCGCAGGACGTGGCTGACATAGAAGCCGATCAGCAACACGCAGCCACTCGCCGACAACAGATACGCCAGCGCAAAACCGATGTGTTCGGACAGCGACAACAGCAGCAGGTAGAAGAACGCCAGCGCAACACCGACCAAGGCATATTGCACCGGGTGCACCGCCAGGCTCTTGAGCACTTCGAAGAGGAAGAAACCGGCGAATGTCAGGACGATGAACAGCAGCGCGTATTTTATCGCCCGGTCGCTCTTCAGGTACTGATCCACCGGATCGATGAAGCTGACGCCGAAGCTGCGCCCGTTGAGTGCGTCACAGTCGCCAGCGACGCAGCGCTCCATCGCCTCTTGCAGGTTGGTGGAGAAAAACGAGGTCTGCCAGTCTGCGCTGAAACCCTGATCATTGATCTCGCGCTTGGCCGGCAGGAAGTTGCCGACGAAGCTGGGGTGCGGCCAGTTGGCGGCGAGGCTGACACTGCTGGTCTTGCCCACCGGCACCACACGCAGCGAGCCGGTGCCTTGCAGGCGCAGGTCGAAACCAAACGTCAGTTGCGTGGCTTTGCTGGCGTCGAGCGCCGGCAGGGTTACGTGTACGCCCTCACCGATCCAGGCCACTTCGCTGCCGGGCACAAAGTCCAGTTGCTGGCCGCCGAGCTCGAGTTTCAGCGCGTTTTCGATGCCACGAATATCGCTGATACCCACGGCGAGGAACGGCGCGTCGAATTGGTAATCGGCAAAGTTTTCCTTGATGCCCAACTGCGCCGGCAGGGAAAAATGCCCGTCGATGCGGTTGTCGGCGTGGAACAGTCGCGCCTCGTAAATGCCGCGTTTGCGCAGTTCGGTTTGTACTTGCCCGTCGAGCTCGAAACGCTCCGGCAGAAAGTACAAACGCCCGCGCGCTTCGCTGACCTCTTCGTAGCGCTTGTTGGTTTTCTCGTTGGTCTTCCAGGTGCGCACCACCTTGCGATACGGCACCACCATCACCGGTCCGGTCAGCTGCTGGCTGTAACTGGAGCTGCGCGCGATGTCTTCGAGCACACCGTCGCGCAGTTGCTGACGCTCATCGATGATGCCGTCGATCATCAGCAACGGGATCAGCAACAGCAGGATCAGCAAGGCGATCGCGCCGAGTTTGATGGTCAGATTCTTGTTCATGGGACTCTCCCTGTTTGGATGGG
>NZ_RAZO01000164.1:3751-47471 GCF_004307535.1 Pseudomonas sp. Sample_9 | reverse complement strand
GAGGTGTTTGGGAGAAAGCAATACTAGTCTTGGTCCTGACACCATGTTTATATTATTTATGTTTAATTCTTAGATTTTTCATATTTATAGTGTGGGGGGAGGTCGCGTGAAAAACTAACATTAGGGAGTTAGGTGTCGGGGACTCGCTTGCATAAAATGCTACGATTTTTTTTTGCCACAATCCACCCGAAGGTACATTGTCTTCTAATACAATTTCATTATTCTGCACGAGCATTAATCCGATACTGCTTGAGGAACGACAATCACAACTAAACTCAAGCGGGGTGCCCGTCTCAATGCCTTGAAAAGATTTGGAGATCCACACGTGGTAAATACTCGAACCTGTATTAGATAGCGATTCTAAAAAAAACTCATCTGAAGAATTAGAAATCTTAGATTGATAATCCCCAGAAGCGCTAATTGCCCAGTGATTCCAGTCATAGTTATCAAACGTAGTCAAATCATCCAACCCAGCCTTAACCACGTAACTCCTCACCCGACACCCAACTGCCTCACTCTCAACCGTCCCCGAATACAACCCCACCTTCAACACAACAACCAACTTCGAATCCGCCTTACACCCCCGCAACCACTCCACCTCAGCCAAATAACTCAGCCCCACTTCCTGATCATGCGCCGCCCCCACAAACTGCTCCTTAACCCGCTCCCCACCACCCGCAAACGTCTCCACATACTTCAACCAAATCGGACATCCTTTCGCGCACTGCAACGGCCAAGCCTCACACAACACCTTCGTATCATCCTTGATCAACCCAACATCCAGCACATCCCCATCAAACCCCTCAAGTTTCGGCATCGGCATGCTCGACTGCAGCAACTCGCCAATCTTCAATTCCACACTCTGAACCGGTGTTCCCTGTCCGCTGCTGATAACCGAGTATTTCAAAACCACTGGAAGTTGCAGGTTCGCTCCGGTAATCGAGTAAGGGATCTTGAATTCAGTTTTTGTTTGCCCAGCCACTATGACCTTCTTCTGGGGCGGCACCGAACCATCTCCAGGTCGCCCGACCACCTCCAGTTCAATTTCGTCATTGGCATTCAACTTCAAGTTATCGAACACCACTGTGAAGCCGTTTTGATGCACATTCGGATCAAGCACCAGATTCGGCGCTTCGGTGACAGTCGGTGGCTCCAACTGGCTGACTTCACCGGTCACCTTGATGTCGACTTCACGGGATTGACGGGCAGGCAAGTCGCCTCGGATCAAGTCATAGCTGACCTTGGCCGAACCATTGCGGATGAGCAGGATCGCAGCGTTCGGGATCGTAAGATCGAGGATATTGGGCAGGCTAAGAAGCTTCTTTTTCGCCGGTCCCACAATTACGGGCTGCCCCTGCGGCGGAATACCCGTCCAGGTCAGGCTCAGCTCGTCATTGATCTGGAAATGCTGGTCTGTGAAGAATGCGCGGGCAACGGCATCGTGCCTGCCCAATTGCTTTAGATCGATCGCCGAGACGATTTGTTCATCGACCATAACTAATGGCGCTGGCAAACGGTCGGTAAGGTCCACCGACACATTAGTGATTTTCGACCAAGGCGCCTCTGGATCCGGAAAATTGCCAACGCGGTCGACCACTTGAAAGGACACTTCGACAAGGGGTTTGCTGCCTTCTTTTTTGATGACTTCTTCAGTGAAGGTGACGATGATCGGATTGTTTGCCGGATCAGCGACTTGTGCTTCAGTCACCGGGTAGTACGAAACCAGTTCGTCACCCCAGCGACAAAACATCCGATCATGAGTGGCGATATTCTTGTAAGGCTTCACCAGCATTTTGATCCCACCCCTGGCCATATCGGCATCCACACCCTTCGAAGGGTCGGGATCAAGGGTGTAGAGAAGGCCGGAATGTCCCGGTTCGCTGTCGGTGTCAACGTCGCCAGGGCGGGTGAGTTTGACCCATAACAGCAAGCTATCCGACTCGACCGGACCCTGATTCAATCGGGTAACTATGTAGAAGGCGTTGGCGCTGCCATTGGTGATCTGGCCTGCCGGGATATCGAACGTGAGCTGTTTATTAATGTTGTTTTCATCGATCTCTATGGTACGAACCGGGAAAACCGGGTTATCAAAGTAAAAAGCACACTTGTCCTTCAGAGCCATGTTGAGCCAAGGATCAACGACCCCGGTCAGGTAGCCACTTTTCACTGCTTCCAACGATATGCCACCATGATATTCCTCCGGCGTTTCCAGCTCGGTAGCCAAGGGAATTCGAGGACGAAACAAGTCTGCGGCGCTAAGTACAGTCACGGCTAAATGCTCCTGAACATGCTGATCACGGCGACCAGACACTGCAAGTATCAGAAGTTAATTACGTGAAAAGCACACCTGTCATACCTGACAGGTGCGGGCATGTTTCCGATGAATGGTCGATGAGCAAAAAACCTGAGAATCAAAAGATCGCAGCCTTCGGCGGTTCCTACGTTTGGATTGCGTAATCCCTGTAGGAGCTGCCGGAGGCTGCGATCTTTTGCTTTTGCTTAGAAGTAATACGGGAATTTCAGGCTGAACGAAAAGTCCGGCGCGTCATCGGTCATGCCGATCGACAAGTTCGGCACGATCGTCAGGTTGTCGGTTGCCGCAATCGTCATGCCGACGTTGAAGTAACCGGCGTTGGCATCACTGGAAACCACCGATTCCCAATCGCCGCCGTCCTGTTTCAGCTTGCTCTTGCGTTGCACCAGGTCGGAGACCGAGAACGACATACTCATCTTCTCGTTCAGCGCGAAGGCGATACCGGCGCCGATCTGGAAGCTGTCGCCAATCTTCACCTTGCCCGGGGTTTTCTGGTTGACCGTGGAACTGATGTCGTCGAATGACTCCTCGAGGTTGTGGGTGTAGGAGAGGCTGCCGAACAGCACCGCCGGGTCGAACGTCTTGACCAGCGAGATACCCGGCGTGATCGACCAGACGCCGTTGCCGGTGGGCAGGGTGTCGGGGACGAACAGGTTGGAGTTGGCGTCGGTCTGGCGCAGTTTGATGCCGAACGGGTCTTTGCCGGTCGGCGCCTTGACGCGCAGGGTGACCACGGCGTCCGGGGTGTTGACCGACTCGTCGAGGAACTTGTAGGCGATCCCGAAGTTGACATCGCCAATGGTTGGATCCTTGGTCACGGTTTCTTCAGTCGTCACACCGGCCGCGCCCTGATTGCCGCCGCCGGACTGATATGTCGACTCGCGATACACCACCGGCACGTTCAGGTCGAACTGCCAGCGGTTGTCGAAGTTGTAGCGGCCGGTGAGGTCGAGGGTCCAGGTGTCGGCCTTGATCCGGTCGAGGTTGATGTTGCCGAGAAAGATCGAATCCAGCGCAAGGAAGCCGTTGAGGATCAACTGGCGGGTGTCGTAGCGCGAATAGGTCAGGCCGGTTTCGACGCTGAACTTGCCGCCGCCAAAGAAACCGCTGGCTTCGTCATACAGATTGGAAACGCTCTGTGCCGGTTGCGAATCATCGGCCAGTGATTGACCGTAGGAAGCGCCACTGCCCCCGGCGGCGCCTCCCGATGCAGCGGCCGCACCGGTGCCCGTGGCGGCTCCGGTAGCGACGCGATTGCCTTTCATGTCGGACGGCGATTTGGCCAGCCGTTTTGGCGCTGGGGCGGCGGGTGTTTCTTCTACCTGGCGGACCCGTTGTTCAAGTACCGCCAGCGCTTGTTGTTGTTGTTCGTATCGTTGTTTCAGTTCCAGAAGTTCCCGTTTCAGGGCTTCTACATCGGCGTCGGGTGCTGCTTGCAGCATTGCCGCCGGGAGAAGGGTACTCAAACACACTGCGGCGCGCAGTGATACTGATCGATACATGAATAAGCCGTCCCTTTAAGCCCAATGATCGAGACTCAGCGTAGTTCAATATCCGATATTGCGTAGGGCCCCGAGTTGGGTCAGGTTGCAATCCAGTGCACCGGCGCTTCTGCCGTTATTGTTAAGTACGACGTTGAGCTGTGTAAGGTTGTTGACCACGTTGGCACTGCCCAGCAAACGGGTGTTCTGCAGCAGCCCGCCCTGGGCGACCTGTTGCAGCGCGGTGCCCTGATTGCCGCTGGCCTGAATCGCCATTTGCACGCCACCACCATTGGCCGAAACCGCGACGCTGCCGGCGCCGTTGCTGCCGGTGATGGTCTGCCCGGCGACAAGGGCCTGGCCTTGCGAAGGCACCAGAGCCGGGGCCTGACTGGCCTCGCTGACGTTGATCGCGACGTTGTTGTTGGCGGTGTTGCCATCGCCGGCGGCGCGCACGCTTTGCGTCACGCCCTGGCTGCTGTTGAGGCCGGCGCCACCGATGACAGTGCCGGTACCCAATGTGGGAGCACTGCCATTGCCCGACTCCTTGATGGTCGAGACATAGAATTCCGGTTTGACCGTTGCGGCCTGGACCTGCATCGAGGTCGCAGCCCCGATCAAATCGCCGCTGGCGTTGCGCCAGGTGCTGCTCATGACAATGCCGAAGCTGATGATCCGCCCCGGCATGACGTAACGACCGCGCAGCTCGGCGAGCTCCTGGTCCTTGATTTCGATGGGTTTGAATCCGGCATGGGCTAAACCTGACGCACTCGCTGCCAGGCAGGCGGCGGCCAGCCAGTATGAGCTTTTCATCTGCTGCTCCCGGGACATCCAGTCCCATTTTCTAACTCGGCGATTAAAAGAAGTCGCTCTGAATGAACCCGAAATCCATCAGTTCCGCATCTTTGACCGGGTTGAAACTGTCCAGCGAGTTCTTCGCCGTCAGCGGCACGGGAGGGCTGCGCAAGGCGTTGGCCTTGTCGTAACCGGGGCCGACGATGGCAAAGACAATGCCGTTCCAACCTTTGACAAAGTCGTCGTGCTTGTAGCGCTTGTGGCCGAGAACCGGGTCACCGATGTAGACCCAATTCTTGTCCGAGCGCTGCAGGACGACGAAATGCTTGTAGCCACGAATGTCCATCAGGACCACCACCGGAATGGTCACCGCTTCGAGTTTCTCGGGCGGGATCCGGTAGCCACGGGCGCGCATGCCGATGCTTTCTACGTAGCGCTTCATGTCGAGCATGGAGAAACCCTGGGTTCGCACCAGGTCCTGGTCAGCGTTGACCAGCATGCCTTTGATGATGTGCTCCTCATCGACGTCGAGCCAATAGGCCTGGCGCAGGACCGTTGCCAGTGCGGCAGCGCCGCAGCTGAAATCGGTTTTCTGTTCGACGATGTCGGCAAACTTGCGCTCACGAATGCTTTGCACGTCCTTGTAGACCAGCACGCCACCCGGCAGGGCAGCCACGGGCATCTGCGCTGCCTGGGTCAGGCCGCACAGGCAAAGCAGAGCGAGGAGGGCAGGAGTCCGCATGATCGAATACGCCTTGTGGAACCTGGGAAAAAAGCCCCGTTGCCGGGGCTTTCGTTTCGATCGCGATTACATGCAGGCTTTGCAACCTGCGGCGATGGACAGCGAGTTGCTTTGTTGGTTGCCCACACCCGCCGAGACGTTGGCTCCGCCGTTGCCGGAGAAGTTGTTCATCGAGTTGGTCATGTTGGCGTTGTTGACGACTGGGGTTTTCCAGCCATCTTTGGTCAACACTTGTTGGGTGGTGACGCCAGCGAGGCCAAAAGTACCCACGGCTTCGAACTTGGCTTTCTGATCATCGTTGCCGCCATGGCCGCCGCCACGGTTGCCCCAACCGCCGTGGTTGTCGTCTTCGATGGTTGCGGTGCCTTTGGCTTTGAATGTGCCGGCAGCTGCATAAGTACCGGTGAGGGTGTCGGTTTTGTAAGCCTGCACGCCTTTGTTTTCCACGACCAGGCCAGTCGAGGACTGGTTGGCAGAGGCAGCAGCCTGCGCTACACGACCACCGGAAACGGCGATGGCGAGGTTGTTTTTCTGTTGGTTGAAGTTGCCCGAGCTCACGTTGATGCCGATGTTGCCGGAACCATTGTTGCCTGCATTGTTGAGCGTGGCGTTGTTGAAAGTGGACGAGTTTTTCACGTAGTTGTTGTTGTTCACCTGAGTCGCGCTCGAGGCTGCAACAGCGTTGCCGAAGATGAAGCTTTCGTCAGCGGTGGCCAGCGCAGCTGCGTTGTCCTGCTGGTTGCCGTCGCCGGCGGCAACGTTGGCGCCCATGTTGCCGTTGGAGCCGTTGAGCGAGTCGCTGGCATTGGCGTTGTTCAGGGTGCCCTGGTTTTTCACCACGTTGCCGTCGCTGTTTTGCGCGTCGAGTACAGCGGCGCCGGCGCCTGCGGTGATCTGCAACAGTTGTTCAAGATTTGGACCTTGTGGCTGGCCGTGACCGTTGCCGTGTCCATTGCCATGCCCGTTACCATGACCGTTGTTGTCATCACGGCCGCCTGCCTGTGCTGCGATTGCCATCACTGCTGCGAGTGCGAAAACCAGTGGTTTGAGAGCCATTGTAGGTTTCATGGTGTTTCTCCGTCGTGCTTATTAGTTGGGTTAAGTGTTGTTACTTTTCCAATTGCACTTTGTATGGGTCAGTCTGCGA
Source organism: Pseudomonas sp. Sample_9 (assembly GCF_004307535.1). Taxonomy (NCBI): domain Bacteria; kingdom Pseudomonadati; phylum Pseudomonadota; class Gammaproteobacteria; order Pseudomonadales; family Pseudomonadaceae; genus Pseudomonas; species Pseudomonas sp. Sample_9. Next base: position 40,992 of record NZ_RAZO01000164.1, on the reverse strand, counting down.
CCCGGATGCTCAGGGTGTTAGCCATTCGGTTCCCCACCCCGGCACTCTGGTTCACCTGGATTACCCCGCGGCTGCCGGTGAAGGCCTGATCACTTGTCGTGACCTGGCGACTGCCGATTGAGGTACCAGTTGCTCCTGAGCTCGGTAAAAACGCCACGTTCTGTTGCGAAAGGGCGCTGTCGTCAACGCTCTGCGGGCCGGCACTGATGCTGACGCGCGTCACGTTGGCCATTTGATTGTTGGCACCGGCGCCCTGGTTCACACCGAGGATGCCGTTGCCATTGCTGAAGGAGTTGCCGCCGATGTTGGCGCTCGCGTCGATGGCGCGGCTGGCGGGCGTGTCGATGGTCTGCCTGACGCTGGTGGTGGCATGGGCTTCGGTGCCGATGGCAATCGCCTTGGTGTTGGCTTGTTGCATCTGGTCACCGGCGGCCTGGTTGACGTTGAAGTTGCCGCGATACTGAGCGCCTGAATCCTGAATATCTGCCTTGTTGACTGAAGAAGAATCGGCCATGGCGCTGGTGCAGCCGAGCAGGGCGAGAAGCAGCAGGGTGCGATTCATGTCATTGGCCTCCGGCCATGCGAGTCAGCGGCGCCAGGCCGGTGCTCATCGCCCGGTTGACGGTGTTTGAGATGGAGGCGCCAGAACCCCCGCCGCTGCCAGTGCGCATACCGGGCAGGCCATTCTGGTTGGTCAGGGTGTTCATGCCGGGCAGGTTGGAGCTGGGCGTGGTCATGTTGCCGCGAATCGACGAGCCGCTGGCGACACTGGCGAAATCACCGTCAGTCAGTTCGGTACTGCTGAGGGTCTGGTTGATCCGCGCCGAAGGGTTGGCGTTGACCGTGGTCGGATACGGGTCTTTGCCGCCATTGCGGCCGATCGGGATGGGCTGAACGTCGCGGTTGAGGACGATCACCCCGTTGCCTTCGGCCTGGGCGCTGACGCTGATCAATGCGCTGGCAGCTGATCCGATCAGCAGGAGGCAGGTCAGGCTTTTATTGAAATTCCCCACGGCTGCAATTCCTTCTTCAGTGGGCTGGGATATTCAGCGTTGTGAAGGAGAGAGCGAAAGCTGTGCCGGTTTTGGATTGTCTTGTTATTTCAATGGTTTGGCGGATATGAGCGGACGGCTCTGGTCGTTACTGTTTCACCGTTGATACACGCGGGGAGCCGGTTGAGTGCCAACTGACGTTACAAAGCTCTGGAACAAGGGTTTGCGCCAATGTGTTTCATCGGCGTAACAGGTCGCGTGACGGAGAGATGAACAGCGTTTGGACGGGGGCTTTGCGCGGTCAGGAGTGTTTCAAAAACGGACAGTTTTGCCCGAAATGCCGCCGTCGCGGCTCAAGTGGACAGCAAACGCTCGACCGCCGCAAAGGCTTGCGTCTGGCGTTCGGCCCAATTGCCTTCGATGATTTGCACAGGCTGTTGATGCTGGATCAACCAGTCGCGGGTGGCTCCGTAGAAGGCCATGCGATCCGCGAGATCCGGTTGGCAGCGCTGGCCGTCTTCCGCCCAGTCGACCTGTTGCGGCGACAGCAGCAGGTGCAGGTCGTAATGGCGCGCAAGCAATTCCTTTTCCAGCCAGGCTGGGCAGTCGCCGAACAGGGTTTGGCTCCAGAGGATATTGCTCAGCAGATGGGTGTCGAGGATCAGCAGCGCGGGCTGTTTCGCCCGTGCCTGATCTTCCCATTGCAACTGGCCCCGGGCGATATCGGGAATATCCGCGAGGCAAGTGTCGCGTGGGTTTTCTTCGATGAAGCGGCGAACATATTCATCAACGCGCACGCCGCCGAAACGCTGCTCCAAGCCTGCCGCCAGCCAGCTTTTGCCGGTGGATTCCGGGCCGGTGAGGACAACGACTTTCATGTGCGCAACGCCGGATCGGCGCGCCATTCCCGCCAGCCTTGCATGGCGATCAGGGTAAACAGCGCGTAAAGGGCGGCGGTCAGGTACAGGCCTTTATAGATGAACAGGCCGACAAAAATCACATCGAGGACAGACCACAGCGCCCAGCATTGCAGGCGTTTCTGCGCCATCCACAGTTGCGCGACCAGACTGAAACCGGTGAGCGCCGCATCGAGCCACGGCTGTGCGGCATCGGTCCAGTGCGCCATCGCGGCGCCCAGCAAGATGCTGCCGATTGCGCCGATACCGAGGCCGAGCAGAATCGAGCGTGTATCGAGGCGGGTGACTTCGCGACCGTCATGCATGGTTCCGGCGCGAGTCCACTGCCACCAGCCGTAGATCTGCAGCGCGGCGTAGATCACTTGCAGCAACATGTCCGAATACAGCTTCACCTCAAAGAAGATCCAGCTGTAGAGCAACACCATGACCAGCCCGATCGGCCAGCACCATGGATTCTGCTTGACCGTCAGCCACACGGCGATGACCCCGAGGGCAGCGGCAAACAGTTCAAGCCCGGACATGAGGGATCCTTGGGGGAGTGAAAGAAGGGGGCGGATTGTACTGCATTAGTAAGATCAAAAGCCCCTCACCCTAACCCTCTCCCGGAGGGAGAGGGGACTGATTGGGGGACGCTTTGGAGCAGCGTCGGTTTGAACGATTTTCGTTGAATCCATAATCGACTCGATTGCTCAGGTCGATGTATGACGCCAGACCCCTCGGTCGGCTCCCTCTCCTCGGGGAGAGGGCTGGGGTGAGGGGTGGGCTCACCTCGGTGACCGGTCAGACCCGGAACTGGCGCAGCAACCCGTTGAGCTGTTCGCTCAGTTGTCCAAGTCGCAGACTGGCTGCACTGGATTGTTCAGCCGCCAAAGCAGTGCTGTGCGAAAGCCCGGCCGCCTGGGTCACGTTCTGGTTGATGTCCTCGACCACATGCGCCTGTTGCAACGTGGCGCTGGCGATCGACGCATTCAGCCCATTCAGATTACGCAACGCCTGGCCAATCGCATTGAGACTCGCCCCGGCCAATCCCGCCTGTTCAATGGTCAGTTGCGAGGCTTTGCTACTGTCGCCAATCACCTTCACCGCAGCCTCCGAATGATTCTGCAGGCGCTCGATCATCGACTGAATCTCCGCCGTCGATTTCTGCGTACGTTGCGCCAGCAAGCGCACCTCATCGGCTACCACGGCGAACCCACGACCTTGCTCACCCGCACGTGCTGCTTCAATCGCCGCATTGAGCGCCAGCAGATTGGTCTGCTCGGCGATCGAGCGAATCACCTCCAGCACGCTGCCAATCTGCGTGCTCTCCGCCGCCAGGGTGCGGATCACTTCCACCGCCTGATCGATCGTGCCCGAAAGCTTGTCGATCTGCTGCAAGCTGCCGTCGATGTTGATCTGGCCCTGTTGCGCCTGCGCTTCGGCATCACGCATTTCAGCGGCGGCGTGTTCGGCGTTTTTCGCCACGTCCTGCACGCCGTAGGTGACTTCGTTGATTGCCGTGGCCACCAGTTCCATCTGCTGCGATTGCTGCTGACTGCGCTGCTGCGCCTGCGATGCGTCGTTGCCCAGCTCGCTGGACGACTGACCCAAGGCACTGGCCGACACCTGCAACTCACCAATCACCCGACGCAACTTGGCGGTGAAGGCATTGAAGTGATGGGCCAGTTCGGTGACTTCATCCTTGCCATAAGTATCGAGGCTGCGGGTCAGGTCGCTTTCGCCGCTGGCGATGTTGGCCATCGCATTCACGGTTTCCTGCAACGGACGGACGATGCTGCGTGCGATCAGGATCACCAGCAGCGCCATGATCAGCGCAATCGCCAGGCCGATTGCCGACGCCTTGATCATTTGTCCCTGAAATTCCGCCTGCACGTCGTCGACATACACGCCGGAACCGATCACCCAGCCCCACGGCTCGAACAGCTTCACATAGGAAGTCTTCGCCACCGGATCCGTCGCCCCCGGTTTCGGCCAGCGATAATTGACCATGCCAGCGCCCTTGGCCTTGGCAATGGCGACCATTTCGTTGAACACCGCAAAGCCGTCCGGGTCGCGGATCGCCGAGAGGTTCTGGCCTTCGAGTTTGGGGTTGGTCGGGTGCATGACCATCACGGGGGTGAGGTCGTTGATCCAGAAGTAGTCGCTCTGGTCGTAGCGCAGGCCACGGATTGCGGTCAGCGCCTGTTTCTGCGCGGCATCCCTGGTCAAGGTGCCGGCGGTTTCCAGGCCGTGGTAGTAGGTGAGCAGGCCGCTGGCGGTCTGCACCACATGCTGGGTTTTCTGCGCCTTGGCGCTGTAGAGGTCGTCGTGGATCTGCTTGAGCATCAGCACGCCCAAGGTCAGCAACATGACCACCGCCACCACCAGGATGAGCCACAAGCGTCGGCTGATCGACACACTGCGCAAGCTGTTCATAACGCTGTCACTCCGGATTCTTGTTCTTGTAATAAACGATCGCCAGCATCCAGCCACAGCTGAGTGCTCGGGACTGCGCGATTCAAGCCTTTCAACGCGGGAAGCGCTATTAAGGCTTGTCTGTTAAGATTTCGGCCCCGCGCGTGAAAACCTGAATCCGGTTTTGAAATTTCACGGAATTTTTACCGTTTCGTGTGGATCCTGTGCGCGCGGAATCGGTACAGCTTCAACCAGCTACGCTGAACGCAGTGAACACTAGAAAATACTATCGGGGCATGCCGGTGTGCATCGCTCTCTGGGGGATTGATGGATCTTTGGACTGCCTTGCAGGCACTGATACTAGGCGTTGTAGAAGGGCTGACGGAGTTTTTGCCCATTTCGAGTACCGGACACCAGATCATCGTTGCCGACTTGCTGAACTTCGGCGGCGAACGGGCCATGGCGTTCAATATCATCATCCAGCTCGGCGCGATTCTCGCGGTAGTCTGGGAGTTTCGCCGCAAGATCCTCGACGTGGTGATCGGTCTGCCGACCCAGCCGAGTGCACGGCGTTTCACCGCCAACCTGTTGATCGCCTTCCTGCCAGCCGTAGTGCTCGGGGTGATTTTTGCCGATCTGATCCACGAATACCTGTTCAACCCGATTACCGTGGCCGCAGCGCTGGTCATCGGCGGAATCATCATGTTGTGGGCCGAACAGCGCCAGCATGAAGTGCATGCCGAAACCGTCGACGAGATCCGCTGGACTGACGCCTTGAAAATCGGCTTCGCGCAATGCCTGGCGATGATTCCAGGCACCTCGCGTTCCGGCTCGACAATTATTGGCGGCCTGCTGTTCGGCCTGTCACGCAAGACCGCCACCGAGTTCTCGTTCTTCCTCGCCATGCCAACCATGGTCGGTGCGGCGGTATATTCCGGCTACAAATACCGCGACCTGTTCGTGCCGGCGGATTTCCCGGTGTTCGCGGTTGGTTTCGTCACGGCGTTCATCTTCGCCATGATCGCTGTGCGCGGCCTGCTCAAGTTCATCGGCAGCCACAGCTATGCAGCCTTTGCCTGGTACCGGATTGCCTTCGGCCTGTTCATTCTGGCGACGTGGCAGTTCGGCTGGGTGGACTGGTCGGCAGCGAAGGCATGAATGATTCCCGCGCGCGCCGCCCGGAAGGCCGGCCTGAGGGCGGGCGCGTTCAGCATCTGAAGTTGAAACTGCTGGTGCTGTTGATCGTCTGCGCGCTGCCGTTATTCGGCTCGCTGTCGATGTGGCTCAGCGGCATCTCGCCGGTGCCGCTGGCGGCGTACGGGATTGTCAGTGTGCTGGCGTTCTTTGTGTACTGGGCCGACAAACGCAAAGCTCGCGCCGACGCCTGGCGCACCCCGGAAAACATCCTGCACGCGTTAGAACTGGCGGGCGGCTGGCCGGGCGCCTTGGTCGCGCAGCAGGTGTTCCGGCACAAGACCCGCAAGGTGTCGTTTCAGATTCTGTTCTGGGCGATCGTGTTGTTGCATCAGGTGTTCTGGATTGACCAGATGTTTCTCGGATCGAACTTGCTGTCGCTGATCTGAGGAAAACACATTCCTCTGTAGCTGCCGAAGGCTGCGATCTTTTGATTGATCGTTCCCACGCTCTGCGTGGGAATGCAGCCAGGGACGCTCTGCGTCCCAAAAGATCGCAGCCTTCGGCAGCTCCTACACGGGATCGGTTTACAGCTTCAGGCCGATTTGGGTTTTCCTAGGCAACCTGCTCACCACCAGTTGATGCGATCGCTGCAACAAACCCCGCAATTCCTCGGCACCCAGCGGGTAGGGCGGATGCATGATGATCCACTGCGCCCGCGCCAGATACGGCGCCGGATGAATCCCGGGGCGGTCGCAATGGCCGAGAAACAGATCCTTGTCGACCTTGAACGCCAGCGAATCCCCACGCAGCCCCTGCAAGGCAAACATCTTGTTGCCGGCAATCGAAAATACCCGCACGCCGCCCCATTTGTAGTCTTCCCGCGCGCCGGGCAGCGCCAGACAAAATTCGGCAACCTCGGCTTCGCTCATTCTTCCTTGTTTCATAGAAACCTGTCCCCGCAGGCATTGAACGATTCGACCAGGTGATCGATCCATGCGCGCACCGCTGGCATCACCCCGCGCCGGTGCGGATACACCGCTTGCAACCAGCCGCCGGGCAATGACCATTCCGGTAGCACTTGCACCAATGTGCCGTTACGCAATTCGGTTTCGCAGAACATCATCGGCAGCACAGTAAAGCCCTGACCGGCCAGGACGCAGGCCTTGCGCACCACGAAATCATCGATGCCCAGTCGCGCTTCCATGCTCAGATCGACGCTCTTGCCTTGCTGATCAAGCAGACGCACATGCACCATGCGATCGGCTTCCAGCGCGCCGAGCACCGGCAGATTCTTCAGGTCCTGCGGATGATTGATGGTTTTGCCTTGCATGAAGGCTGGGCTGGCGATCACCACTGCTTGGGCCTGACGCAAGCGCCGGGTGACCAGCAACGGATCTTCATCGCCGTGATCACGCACGCGCAAAGCGACATCGATGCCTTCAGTGACCAGATCCACCCGGCGATTGAGCAGTACGACCTCCAGCTGCACCTGAGGAAACTTGCCGAGAAAGTCGCTGATTACCGTCGGCAGCATTTCATGGGCAAGCCCGGTCGGGCACGACACCCGCAAGCGCCCGCGCGGCTCGCTGGACATGCTTGCTACCGCTTCATCGGCCATTTCCGCTTCCAGCAACATCGCCTGACAGTGGCGCAAATAGCGTTCACCGACGGCAGTGAGATTGAGTTGGCGGGTGGTGCGTTGCAGCAGACGTGCGCCGAGGCGCTCTTCCAGTTCGGCGATCCTTCTTGAAAGCCGTGACTTGGGAATGCCGAGCAGGCGCCCGGCGGCGGCAAATCCGCCGGCTTCGACCACCTTGGCGAAATAGTAGAGATCGTTGAGGTCCTGCATGCGCGTTTCCAGTCGTTCTATCAATGGGACGAACTATCGCATCGTCGGCGACTAATCAGCTATTGGTTTGTTGCGTAGGATTGTCTCCATTCCGTCGCCGCCGGCGATTCTTTCAGGAGAACCCATATGAAACTGTTGCACATCGATTCGAGCATTCTCGGCGACAACTCGGCTTCCCGTCAGTTGAGCCGTCAAGTCGTCGACGCCTGGCAAGCCACCGAGCCAAGCGCCGTAGTCACCTACCGCGACCTGGCCGCCGACGCGATCAGCCACTTCTCGTCGACCACACTGGTTGCCGCCGGCACCACCGCCGAACTGCGCGACGCTGCGCAACAGCACGAAGCCGAGCTGAGCGCTTCGACCCTGGCCGAATTCATCGCTGCCGACGCCGTGGTGATTGCCGCGCCGATGTACAACTTCACTGTTCCAACCCAGCTTAAAGCGTGGATCGACCGCGTTGCCGTCGCTGGCCAGACGTTCCGCTACACCGAAGCCGGCCCTGAAGGCCTCTGCGGCGGCAAGAAAGTGGTGATCGTGTCGACTTCCGGTGGCATCCACGCCGGTCAGGCCAGCGGCATCGCTCACGAAGAATATCTGAAGCTGGTACTGGGCTTCCTCGGCATCACCGATATCGAAATCGTCCGCGCTGAAGGTCTGGCCTATGGCGAAGAAGTGCGCAACAACGCCATGAGCGCTGCACAAGCGAAGATCAGCGAGCAACTGTTCGCCGCTGCGTAAGGCTTGCGTAAAGAACAGCCGATGTTCAGGTAATGCCCAAAAAACTCTGTATTCTGGTTACGCAAGGGCCGAATACGGAGTTTTTTGTTTCCGGCTGTTACATAATCTGGCCCGGGTTATGCAGTTTCAGCACATCCGACGATGTGGTCCGACAGGGTGGGGCATTCATGAGGCATCTTTGTGCAATGTTGCTGATTTTCCTGCTGGGCAGCCTGAATTCAGTGCAGGCCGCACCGGGACGCCACCCTGTCTGGAGCGTCGGTTATCACGAGATGACCTTTCTCGACCCGCTCGATCTGCAACCGATGCGCGCCATCGCTTTCTACCCCTCCAGTGACCGCGAGCACATGAGCTTGCTTGAGGGCTATTCCGTGGAGGCTGGTGAGGACACCAAGGTCGCGATCGGCCGCTTTCCCATGTTGATGCTCTCCCACGGCAATACCGGCACGCCGCTGGCCTTGCATGATCTGGCGACGTCGCTCGCGCGCAAGGGCTTTGTCGTGGTGGCGGTGATTCATCCCGGCGACAACTGGCGCGATCACAGCCGACTCGGCACGTTGAGCAATCTTTACGGGCGGCCAATCCAGATTTCCCAAGCGATCACCGCGACGCTCGGTGACAGCATGCTGGCGCCTTTCGTCAATGCTGACCAGGTTGGCGTCATTGGCTATTCGGCCGGTGGCGAGACCGCGTTGATTCTTTCCGGGGCGCAACCGGATCTGGATCGTCTGCGCCGCTATTGTCAGGAACGCCCGGACGATCACGATGCCTGCAACACCCAGGGTGAGTTGATTGTCGATCGCGATGACTTGCAGCCGGTGGCCGATCCACGGGTTCACGCCTTATTGCTCATGGCGCCGCTGAGCCTGAAGTTCGGCCGTCATACCCTCGCCGATGTGCACGTACCGGTGCTGCTCTACAGCGGCGACGGCGACAAACTGGTGGCCTTCGATAAAAACGCTGCGGCCCTGGCGCGCAAACTGCCCACCGCGCCGGACTTCAAACTGCTGGCCGGGGCAGGGCACTTCGTGTTCATGGCGCCGTGCACCGAAGAGCAGATCCGCGCCATGCCGGCGTTGTGCACCGATGCCGACGGTGTGGATCGCGAGGATATTCACCGCAACCTGATCTCCGAGGCCGGACGGTTTTTTGCTCATGCACTGGGCAAATCGAGCAGGGCGGGGATGCAGACGGCGGATCAATAACTTCATCACCCCCACCAATTCCTGTAGGAGCTGACGAGTGCAACGAGGCTGCTTTGATTATTCAAGATCAAGAGATCGCAGCCTCGTTGCACTCGTCAGCTCCTACAGGGGAACCGTGTGGTTTCAGGAGGTTGCGCGGCGCTTGAGAACGAGGGTCAGGCCCAACCCGGTCACCGACAACAATGCCGCGCTGAAGAAGATCCACGAATAGCCCAGATTCAACGCCACCGCGCCCATCAGCGGACCGGCGATCGCCAACGCCAGATCAAAGAACACCGCATAAGCTCCCAGCCCCGATCCGCGACTGGAACTCGGCACTTGTTTGATCGCCTCAACGCCCAGCGCCGGATATACCAGTGACAGCCCGAACCCGGCCAGCCCTGCGCCCATCAACGCATACGCAGTGGAGGGCGCCAGCCACAACATCACCAGGCCGACAGTTTCCACCGACATGCAAACGATGGCCGAGGCAAACCCGCCAAACCGGGCAATTGCCGAGATGAACAACAACCGCGAGAGAATGAAGCACACGCCAAACACGGTCAGGCAATAGGCCGCGCCGGTCCAGCCTCGGTTGAGGTAGTAAAGAGTGATGAAGGTGGTCAGCGTGCCGTAGCCGATCGAGGCGAGGGTCAGGCTGGTGCCGTACGGCGCAATCTTGCCGAACACCGCCCAGAATGACAGGCGCTCGCCACGAATCACCGGCACCGAAGGCTTGTTGCGAATCAACCACAGCGCACCTGCCGCCAACGCCGACAGCGCGAGGCCAAGGCTGACAAAACCATATTCGGCAACCATCACCACGCCCAGAGGCGCACCAATTGCGATCGCGCCGTAAGAGGCGATGCCGTTCCAGCCGATTGATTTTGCCGTGTGCTCGACACCGACCTGACCCATGCACCAACTGATGGTGCCGACGCCGATCAGGCCTTGGGCGATACCGAGCAACAAGCGCCCGGCAATCAGGATCAACAGACTGGTCAGCGGAAAGCTTTGCAGCAAGGTCGACAGCAGTGTCAGCGCGCCACTGAGGACAATCCCCCACAAGCCATAAATGATCGCCCGCTTGGTGCCAAGGGTATCCGACATGCGCCCGGCCATTGGCCGACTGAGCAGTGTGGCGAGGTACTGCGAACCGATCACCAGGCCGGCAATGATCGCGCTGAAACCGAGTTGCTCATGGACGTAACCGGGCAATACCGCAATCGGCAAACCGATACAGAGAAAGGCAATGAAGGTGTAGAAAACGATGGAGACGATCTGCAGGGTGATCGCCAGGGAGCTTTGCGGGGGCAGTGGCTGCGCAGACATGAGCACTCGTTCGCGGGCGGCGGTGGGAGAGTTGCCGACATCATGGCGCGGGGCTGGGATAAAAGAAAGCAGGCTAACTACTTTCCCTTGGGATTGATGGGGCTGCTGACGGCCCCTTCGCGAGCAGGCTCGCTCCCACATTTGAAATGCATTCCCCCTGTGGGAGCGAGCCTGCTCGCGAATATCTGCGCACCCACAATTCCCAACCGCCGAATGCAAAAAGCCCCGTCACACGGACAGGGCTTTTAACTTGCAGCTTGCCGCTGGAAACTCGCAGCTGCCCTTAAAAAACAACGCCCTGGCTACGCAGGTAGTCATCATAAGTGCCGCTGAAGTCGGTCACGCCGTTCGGGCTCAGCTCGATGATGCGCGTGGCCAGGGACGATACGAACTCACGGTCGTGGCTGACGAAAATCAGCGTGCCCGGGTAGTTTTCCAGCGCCAGGTTCAGCGCTTCGATCGATTCCATGTCCAGGTGGTTGGTCGGCTCGTCCATGATCAATACGTTCGGCTTTTGCAGGATCAGCTTGCCGAACAGCATGCGGCCTTGCTCACCACCGGAGATGACCTTGACCGACTTGAGGATCTCGTCGTTGGAGAACAGCATGCGGCCCAAAGTACCGCGAATCATCTGCTCGCCCTGGGTCCACTGACCCATCCAGTCGAACAGGGTGACGTCGTCTTCGAAGTCGTGAGCGTGATCCTGAGCGTAGTAGCCCAGCTCGGCGGCGTCGGTCCATTTCACGCTACCGGCATCCGGGGTCAGTTCGTTGACCAGGGTGCGCAGCAGGGTGGTCTTGCCGATACCGTTCGGGCCGATGATCGCAACGCGCTCGCCGGCTTCAACCTGGAAGCTGAAGTCCTTGAACAGTGGCTTGCCATCGAAACCCTTGGCCATTTTCTCGACCATGACCGCCTGACGATGCAGCTTTTTGTTCTGTTCGAATCGAATGAACGGGCTGACGCGGCTGGAAGGCTTGACCTCGGCCAGCTGGATCTTGTCGATCGCTTTGGCGCGGGAGGTGGCCTGCTTGGCTTTCGAGGCGTTGGCCGAGAAGCGGCTGACGAACGACTGCAGCTCGGAAATCTGCGCTTTCTTCTTGGCGTTGTCCGACAGCAGTTGCTCGCGGGACTGGGTCGCCACGGTCATGTATTCGTCGTAGTTGCCCGGGAACAGACGCAGCTCGCCGTAATCCAGGTCAGCCATGTGCGTGCACACGCTGTTCAGGAAGTGACGGTCGTGGGAGATGATGATCATCAGGCTGTTACGCTGAGTCAGGATGTTTTCCAGCCAGCGAATGGTGTTGATGTCCAGGTGGTTGGTCGGTTCGTCGAGCAACAGCACTTCCGGATCGGAGAACAGTGCCTGCGCCAGCAACACGCGCAGTTTCCAGCCTGGCGAAACTTCGCTCATCGGGCCGAAATGCTGTTCCAGCGGAATGCCCAGACCCAGCAACAGTTCGCCGGCGCGGGATTCGGCGGTGTAGCCGTCCATCTCGGCGAACTCGGTTTCCAGCTCGGCAACGGCCATGCCGTCTTCTTCGGACATTTCCGCCAGCGAGTAGATGCGATCGCGCTCGGCCTTGACCTTCCACAGCTCTTCGTGACCCATGATCACGGTGTCGATCACGGTGAATTCTTCGTAGGCGAACTGATCCTGGCGCAGCTTACCCAGACGCACGTTCGGCTCGAGCATGACCTGACCGCCGGACGGATCGAGATCGCCGCCGAGGATTTTCATGAAGGTCGACTTGCCGCAACCGTTGGCACCGATCAGGCCGTAGCGATTGCCTGCGCCGAATTTGACCGAAACGTTTTCGAACAGCGGCTTGGCGCCAAACTGCATCGTGATGTTAGCTGTGGAGATCAATTACCTTACCTATCAATGGGTTAGAGCTGGTCTGTGGTGCCTGGTACCGGACTTGAGTACCAATCTGGAGCTTTTCCAGCTCCCCCCAGTCTGTGCTTGAGTTGAGCCAACGCGCATAAGCCGTCCGCAACTGGGGCCGTTGAAGGCAAGCTGCTGAGCGACGAGTACGGGGTTCTTGTTGGACATTGGCGCGCATTGTCGCATAACTCAGACGGCAGTTATATGGCAGGCAAACGGACGTACACATCGGCTCGTCCGAGAAGCGATCGACATCCGCTGATCAAAATCTCGAAAACCCGAATGAACTCACTCGACCATTTTCACTTCGGAAAGTGGAGCAGTAGCCATTTTCGTTCAAACGAGTGAGGACCAAGCCATGCGAGCAATGACCTATCACGGCGCCCATGACGTGCGCGTCGAAACCGTACCGGACCCGAAACTTGAAGCCGCCGACGACATCATCCTGCGCGTCACCGCTACCGCCATCTGCGGATCGGACCTGCACCTGTATCGAGGCAAAATACCCACCGTCGAGCACGGCGATATCTTTGGCCATGAGTTCATGGGCATCGTCGAAGAAACCGGCCCAGCCGTCACCGCTGTGCAGCGCGGCGACCGTGTGGTGATTCCGTTCGTGATCGCCTGTGGCGATTGCTTTTTCTGTCAGCAAGAGCTTTACGCCGCCTGCGAGACCACTAATGAAGGCCCCGGCGCGGCGCTGAACAAGAAAATGATTCCGCCGCCAGCAGCGCTGTTTGGCTACAGCCGTCTGTATGGCGGAATTCCCGGTGGCCAGGCGGAGCTGGTGCGCGTACCGAAAGCCAACACCGGGCCGTTCAAGGTGCCGGGCACGCTGTCGGACGAGAAAGTGCTGTTTCTCTCTGACATCCTGCCGACTGCCTGGCAGGCGGTGATCAACGCCGGCGTCAAACAGGGTTCGAGTCTGGCGATTTATGGTGCCGGGCCGGTCGGTCTGCTCACCGCAGCCTGCGCCAGGATGCTCGGCGCTGAGCAGATCTTCATGGTCGACCATCACCAGTACCGCCTCGATTACGCCCAGCGCACCTACGGCGTGATTCCGATCAACTTCGATGAAGACGATGACCCGGCTGACACCATTACCAGCCAGACCCCGGGCCATCGCGGCGTCGATGCGGTGGTCGATGCCGTAGGCCTTGAAGCCAAGGGCAGCACCACCGAAACCGTCATGGCTACACTCAAGCTTGAAGGCAGCAGCGGCAAAGCCTTGCGCCAGTGCATCGCCGCAGTCCGGCGCGGTGGTGTGGTCAGCGTTCCGGGCGTATATGCCGGGTTCATCCATGGTTTTATGTTCGGCGATGCTTTTGACAAGGGCCTGACCTTCAAAATGGGCCAGACTCATGTTCAGCGTTTTCTGCCGGAACTGCTTGGCCACATCGAAACCGGCAAGTTGCAGCCCGAAGCGATCATCACCCACAGGCTGTCGCTGGAGCAGGCCGCCGAGGGCTACAAGATCTTCAATAAAAAACAGGAAGAATGCCGCAAGGTGATTCTTACCCCGGGTGGCAGCGATGTTCCGCTGGCGCAGTTGGATGAAACCACGCCGTTCGCACCGGCCACCTGAAACCGAGGAGTTTTCATGGCGCTACCGTCATCTTCATTCGCAGCTCCCGTACGCGCATGGTTCGTGAACCTTTCGCGTACGGGCTGGGGAGGGCGCATTTTCTGGCTGACCCTGGTCGGTGTAACCGTGTTGCTGTTGATCAGTGGCTACACCGGTTTGGTCAGTACAGGCCGCGACACCTTGCGCCTCGCCACACTTGGCGGACTGTCGGGTTTTGCCGCCACGGCAGTCGGTGCGTTATTGGCCCTGGCGTTGCGGGCGATTACTTCGCGAACCCAGGACACCATGCTCGGTTTCGCGGCGGGGATGATGCTGGCAGCCAGTTCCTTTTCACTGATCCTGCCGGGCATTGCGGCGGCGAAGGAGGCGGTGAGCAGTCCCATGCTCGCCGCTGCCGTCGTTGTGGCCGGCATGGCCTTGGGCGTGGCGTTGATGGTCGGCCTCGACCGTTTCGTTCCTCACGAACATGAAAAAAGCGGCCGGCGCGGCCCGGAAGCCAAGCGCTTCAATCGGGTCTGGCTGTTCGTGCTGGCGATCACCCTGCACAACCTGCCGGAAGGCATGGCGATCGGCGTCAGCTTCGCCACCGGCGACATGAAAATCGGCCTGCCGCTGACCACTGCGATCGCCATTCAGGACATCCCCGAAGGTCTGGCCGTGGCGTTGGCGCTGCGGGTGACCGGAATTTCCGCAGTGCGTGCAGCGTTGATCGCCGCCGCTTCAGGATTGATGGAACCGTTGGGCGCGATCATCGGTTTGGGCATCACCAACAGCTTCGCGCTGGGCTTCCCGGTGGCGATGGGCCTGGCCGCCGGCGCGATGATTTTCGTGGTGTCCCATGAAGTGATTCCGGAAACTCACCGCAACGGCCACGAAACGCCTGCCACGCTTGGGCTGATGCTTGGCTTCGGCGTAATGATGTTTCTCGACACGGCTTTGGGTTAGTCAACCATCCACACCACTGAGCGCATCGCCCCGCACAAAAAAGGAATTTTTTTCAGCGCCAATCACTCTTTCGTTTATAGGCAATGCCAATAACGCAGGGGAATGAGTCATGTCGCTGATCGAAATCCCGACCAGGAAGTCTTCGGGTAAAACATCCACGCCGGCGGATACCGAGCGCCGGCTCTATGACCGATTGTTGGCAGAAGACTCCACGGCTGACCGTGCGGCACTGGACTTTCTCCGTCGGCAACTGAGCAAGGCGGCTGCACTGTTTGACGATTTGCCGGCCAGCGCCGAAGAGCTGCTGCAATGGTCGGAAACCCGGTGCGCCAGAGTTGCTGCCGAATACGCTGAGTACCTCGAACAACGCCAGCAAGGTGCACCACGGCGCTATTTCCGCAACAAGTCACACGCGTTGTATTTCATCTTGCATGTGGCACCGACCAAAGAGGTCGATGGCGCTTGGCTGGCCGGGTTGCTGCCGCAGTGGCAGGACCCGCGTTTCGACGATTTGCTCGATACCTATCTGGAAGAGTTGGGCGAAGGTGTTCCTCGGCAGAATCACGTGGTGATCTACCGCAAATTGCTTGCCGAGCACGATTGCTCTGACCTCAGCGGCCTCGCTGACGAATACTTCCTGCAAGGCGCGGTGCAGTTGGCGCTGGGGCGCTTCGGCGGACAGTTTCTGCCGGAAGTCATTGGCTTCAACCTCGGCTACGAGCAACTGCCGCTGCACTTGTTGATCAGTGCTTATGAGCTGGCTGAACTGGGCATCGATCCGCACTATTTCCGCCTGCACGTGACCATCGACAACGCCAGCACCGGCCACGCGCGCAAGGCTGTGCAATCGATGCTTGAGCTGATGCCGCTGGGCGAAGAGCGCGATGAGTTCTATCGGCGCATGGCCATCGGTTATCGCCTGAATGACATCGGCAAGGGCACAACCGCCGTGATTACAGAGTTCGATCTGGACCACGAAGTCATCGCCATGCTTGAGCGCAAGGCTGTCTTTGGCCGGCACATGCATTCCGATTACTGCCGCATCGAAAACCGCACCATCAATCAATGGCTGGCCACGCCGGGGCAAATGGGCGAATTCCTTGCAGCTCTGGAGCGCAAGAGCTGGATCAAGCGCGGCGAGGCGGTGGAAGAAAGTCGCTTCTGGCGTTTGATCGACGGTAGCGATGCGGCGATGTTCGGGGTGTTCAACGGCTATGAGAAACAGCTGCTGCGCGACTGGATCACTCAGGATTGCCCGGCATCGCGACCTCGGCCTTACGTACGCCGCGAAGCTGCGGTAGAGGAAACCTTTGACGATGATGCCGATCTGCTCAATCTGGAAGCGGCACTGGCCGACAAACCTGCTGCCGAGCAAATGGCGTTGTTGACGCCGTGGCTGCAACCGCAGCGACACTGGCGCCCGGCCGGACTTTTTGCGACGCGTCGCTTCATCCAACTGCGCGCCCGCTTGCGTTGAAACAAGGAGGCTTCATGTCGGCACAAGAAACATCGGACAGAGCGCTGTTCGAGCTGGGCAAGCGCCTGCTCGACAGTGGTTATCACTTCATTACTCCAACGCCATTGACTCACGAACGATTTCTGCAGCGCTTTGCCACGCCGTTGGCCAAGGATCTGCGCGATGTGTTTGGTTGGTCGATGCCGTTTCCTTCAGAGCTATTTTGCGCAGAGGAACTGGCCACGCTGGAGCAGGCCGGCGTAGTCGAACGCGATGGCGCCGTGTGGCGCAGCCATGTGCGCTGGTCGACGCTGAATGACCGGTTGTTCGCCCATTCGGCGTTCCCGACGACGGCGAGTGACGCAGTGTTCTTCGGCCCCGACACTTATCGCTTCGCCCAGGCCATCGAAGCGCAATTGCAGCAACGTTTTTCGCCGATCAGACGCGCGGTGGACATCGGCTGCGGAAGCGGCGCCGGCGCGGTGGTCATGGCCAAGGCACGTCCTGATGCCGACGTGCTGGCGGTCGACATCAATCCGCGGGCGCTGCGCATGAGTGCGGTTAACGCCGAGCTGGCGGGCGCAAACAATGTGTCGGTGTATCACAGCGATCTGCTCGCCAGTGTCGAAGGGCAGTTCGATCTGATCATCGCCAATCCGCCGTACATGAACGACGAACAACAGCGCGCCTATCGCCACGGCGGCGGGGCGCTGGGTGAGGGTTTGTCGGTGCGGATCGTGCGTGAGGCTTTACCGCGTCTGGAAGTCGGCGGCACGTTGCTGGTGTACACCGGCGTGGCGATCGTCGCCGGGCACGATCCGTTCCGCGAGGCCGTGGCGCCTCTGCTCAAGGGCGAGCGTTTCGGCTGGACCTATCGCGAGCTTGATCCGGACGTTTTCAGCGAGGAATTGCTCAAGCCTGAATACGAGCGCGCCGAGCGAATCGCCGTGGTCGCACTGACGGTAACCCGCGAGCAGTGACCGATAGTTGGGCCACTGCTTGCGCGGTGGCCTTCAGCGATTTCTGATGCGCGAGATCGTCAGCAGGCAAACCCCTACCAGCATCGCAGCCCCGGCCACCAGAAGCGGTGAAGGGCGAATTGGCTGCCGCGAGATGCGCTCAATGCGCCCGGCGAGGGAAGCGCGCACTGGCGCAGCAGGTTCCGCCAGATAAGGCGCTTCTTCGATCTCCAGGCGTAAGCCGTCCGGCATTACCAGCGTCAGCCCTTCGATCGTGCCGGCAATTCTGCCCGGATACACCGGCTCACCGGTCGGGTCGAGCTGGTCGTAGAAGAATATTTGCCCTTCAAGCCAGCCGATGGCGGTCTGCAACTCGGGTCCCAGGTAATACTTTCCATCGAGAAAAAAGCCAGAGAATTGCGGCGCGCGTTCGACACTTTCAATGCGATAGCGCTGACCTGGTTTCATACCGGTTTGTGGGGCGATCATGAGGGTTCCTCCCATTGTTGATAAGCGATAGAGGAGTGCGTGCGAAGCGTGGTTCCATCGAAATGAGCAATGGCCGTTGCGCCTGTTTTTCATGTACCGCAGCTATTACACAAAAGATCTGCAAGACAGTTTTTCACACTTGAGAGTTCACTACCGGTTACAAAGTGTGGCTAAAATGCCACCCTTCACCGAGCGCCCGGAAACGGCGCGGGCCAAGGACGCGCCCTGTGCATCAAGACCGCTGCATAAGACGCTGGGCTCAAGGCCGCCACGCGCGCAGTTTGTTCACTTTTGACGTGTGACTCTTTTCCGTGAAACTCATCATTGCCGCTGTTTATGTCATTTCAATTGCCTACGTTCACCTGCGTGGACGCGTGCGCCACAAACTGGGCCGGCAATTGAGTGACCATTCGACGTTTCTCGCCCCGATCAATTGCTTTCTCTATCTGTTTTCGAAGATTCCCAACAAGCCCTATCTGAACCCGGCAGACTTTCCCGACCTGAGCCCATTGCAGGCGCACTGGCAAGAGATTCGCGAGGAAGGCCAGAGTCTGCTGCGTGCCGGCGAGATCAAGCGCTCGAATCAGTATGACGATGTCGGCTTCAACTCTTTCTTCAAGACTGGCTGGAAGCGCTTCTACCTCAAGTGGTACGGCGACAGTCACCCCTCGGCGATGAAGCTGTGCCCGCGCACCACCGAACTGGTGCAAAGCATCGGCTCGATCAAGGCGGCAATGTTTGCCGAGCTGCCACCGGGTTCGAAACTGGTGCGCCATCGCGATCCGTACGCGGGTTCCTACCGTTATCACCTGGGCCTGGATACGCCGAACGATCCTGGCTGCTACATCAACGTCGACGGCGAGAACTATCACTGGCGCGATGGCGAAGCGGTGATGTTCGACGAGACGTTTATTCATTACGCCGAAAACACCACGGATCAGAACCGGATCATTCTGTTCTGTGACATTGAGCGGCCGCTGAAATACCGCTGGGCCGCGGCGTTCAATCGCTGGTTCAGCCGCACGGTGATGTCAGCGGCAGGCGCGCCGAATGATGCGGGGGACAAGACCGGTGGGATCAACCGCTTGTTTACGAAGATCTACAAGATTCGTTTGCGCGGCAAAGATCTGAAGAAGCGCAACCGTACGCGTTACTACTTGGAAAAATGGGCGATTTTTGCCGCGTTGTTGGCGATCTTTATTCTGATCTGAAGATTTCCGGAGTCAGTACCGCCTCTTCGCGAGCAAGCTCGCTCCCACATTTTGGAATGCGTACCCCTGTGGGAGCGAGCCTGCTCGCGAAGGCGGCCTTCAGCTGCAAATCATTTAGATCTGATTCAACACTCACTCCCCGGACGCCTTCCGAGTCTTCTTCGCCGGCGCCGCCTTGCTGGTTGATTTGGCCTTGGGCTTGGCCGGTGCCTTGCCGCCGAGGCTGCGTTTAAGCAGCTCGGTCAAGTCGATAACATCGGCAGTCTTGCGCTCTTCCTCGCCAGTGGCGGTCTCGACGTCCTCGATCTTGCCTTCATGGGCTTTCTTCTCGACCAGCGCCATGATCTTGTCTTCGAACTCGTCCTTGTAGTCTTCCGGCGACCACTCCGAGGTCATGTCTTCAACCAGACGTTTGGCCATGTCCAGCTCACCCTTGGCCAACTGCGGCTTGGTCACTTCACTGCCCAGCGCCAGTTCATCAAGGCTGCGCACTTCCTGTGGCCAGCGCAGCTTCACCAGAACCAGCGCCGACTCCAGCGGCATCAACGCGGCCAGGTATTGGCGGGTATGCAGGACGACACGGGCGAGGGCGACCTTGTTGGTTTTGCTTAGCGTCTCGCGCAGCAACGCGTAAACCTTGCCACCGCGCTTGTCCGGCGCCAGGTAGTAGGGCGTATCGATGTTTTGCAGTGGAATCTGTTCGGCGTCGACGAAAGAAAAAATGTCGATGGTCTGCGTGGAAACGGGGTGCGCCGAGCGGATTTCTTCCTCGCTGAGCACCACGTATCGGCCCTTTTCGTAGGCCACGCCTTTGACGATGTTTTCTTTGGTGACTTCCTTGCCGGTGACCTTATTGATGCGTTTATAGCCCACCGGGTCCATGCTGCGGCTGTCGAGCCAATCGAAGTCCACGCCTTGGGACGACGTCGCTGAAACCAGCGCCACGGGGATGTGTACCAGTCCAAAACTGATTGCGCCTTTCCAGATTGCCCGAGCCATGACTTGTCCTCCGAGTGATGATCAGGTGACCCGTGGCGCGGTGAGAAAGTTTCCAGTGATTGCGCAGCGTCAAGCGGTACGGTCAAGCCGTGTTACATGTTGTTTAAGACGCGAGGGTTAACAAATCCGAACCCACGGCGTAGCGTGGGCTCCAAGGCTCTAGTCCACGCACATCGAGAGGTATTCCTCATGAACCGCTTTCTGATTGGCATCGCCGTCCTCGCCCTCAGTGGCGGTCTGGTGCATGCCGATGTCGTGCTGGCGCAAAGCCCCACCGGCAACAGCAATAACCCTTACAACAGCCCGATCCGCCGGGCCAACCCCAACAGCATGCAGGGCACCCAGCCCAGTGCTCCGCCCCTTCGCGGGCCGAACACCGTTCCCGTGCCACGTCAGCCAACCGTTGAAAATCGCGGTATCGGCAATGGCCAGCCCATTCGCTCGGTGCCGAGCAATCCGCCAACCTTCATTCCCAACCCGCCCCCACGGGGCACCGGCAGCAACCGTTGAACGGCGGGACTGAGGTCCTGTCAGCCTTTCACACGAACAAAAGGAATCGTGCATGTTGCGTAAAACCCTTATAGCCACCTGCTGCGCCGCCGCGCTGATAAGTGCCCCGGCCTTCGCCGCCGCGCCTAAAGAGCTGAAAAGCGAACAGGGCATTCTTGAAGTCACCACCATTGCCCAAGGCCTGGAACATCCGTGGGCGCTGGCGTTTCTGCCTGATCAGAAGGGCATGCTGGTGACCGAACGCCCGGGGCATCTGCGGGTCGTCAGCAAGGACGGCAAACTGTCGGAGCCGATCAGTGGCGTGCCGCAAGTCTGGGCCAAAGGGCAGGGCGGGTTGCTTGATGTGGCGCTGTCGCCAGACTTCAAGCAGGACCGTATGGTCTACCTGTCGTACGCAGAAGGCGGCGGTGAGGGCGGCAAGGCTGGTACGGCGGTAGGGCGCGGACGGCTTTCCGATGACCTGAAGACGCTGAAGGACTTCAATGTGATCTTCCGTCAGGAACCGAAACTATCGGTGAGCAACCACTTCGGTTCACGGCTGGTGTTCGATCGCGACGGGTATCTGTTCATCACCCTCGGCGAAAACAACGATCGGCCGACGGCGCAGGACCTCGACAAGTTGCAAGGCAAAGTCGTACGCATCTTCCCGGACGGCAAAGTGCCAGACGATAACCCTTTCGTTGGCCAATCCGGTGTCCGGCCTGAAATCTGGTCCTATGGCCTGCGCAACCCGCAGGGCGCGGCGCTCAATCCGTGGACCGGCACGCTGTGGGAGAACGAACACGGACCACGTGGCGGTGACGAAGTGAACATCATCGAGCGCGGCAAAAACTATGGCTGGCCGTTGGCGACCCATGGAATCAATTACTCGATGCAGCCGATTCCGGAAGCCCAAGGCAAGACTGCTGAAGGCACCGTGGCGCCGCACCATGTCTGGGAAAAATCCCCCGGGGTTACCGGCATGGCGTTTTACGATGCCGATCGCTTCACGCCGTGGCAGCACAACGCGTTTATCGGCGCACTGGTGACCCAGGAACTGATTCGCCTGCAATTTGATGGCGACAAAGTCGTGCATGAGGAGCGTTTGCTGGGTGAGTTGAACAAGCGGATACGCGATGTGCGCCAAGGGCCGGATGGCTATCTGTATGTGCTGACGGACGAAGAGAATGGTTCGCTGTACAGGCTGGGGCTGAAATGATTGCGTGCGGTGAATGATCCGACGCCTTCGCGAGCAGGCTCGCTCCCACATTGAAATGCAGTCTCCCTGTGGGAGCGAGCCTGCTCGCGAAGAGGCCCGCATATTCCGCAGACTTGATCGTTCCCACGCTCTGCGTGGGAATGCAGCCCGGGACGCTCTGCGTCCCAAAAGATCGCAGCCTTCGGCAGCTCCTACATATGGGGCGCGCCAGTCAGTCCCGCATTTGGCCGAACCGCCGCCCCGTTGCCTTGTTATAGTTCGGGCCTTATTTCCCAGCCCGGTAAAGGATCACTGCCATGACTCAATACTCCGCCTTCAGCGTCGAACTGGCCGATAAAATCGCGCATGTGCAGATCAATCGCCCGGAAAAGATCAACGCAATGAACGCGGCGTTCTGGAGCGAGATTGTCGAGATCTTTCAATGGATCGACGATACCGACGAAGTCCGCGTGGTAGTCCTCAGCGGTAATGGCAAACATTTTTCTTCCGGCATCGACCTGATGATGCTTGCGGGTGTCGCCAATGAACTGGGCAAGGACGTGGGCCGCAATGCGCGCCTGTTGCGGCGCAAGATCCTCAATCTGCAAGCCTCGTTCAACGCCGTCGACAACTGCCGCAAACCGGTGCTTGCTGCGATTCAGGGCTATTGCCTGGGCGGGGCGATTGATCTGATCTCAGCCTGCGACATGCGCTACGCCGCCGAGGACGCGCAGTTCTCGATCAAGGAAATCGATATCGGCATGGCCGCTGACGTTGGCACATTGCAACGGTTGCCGCGAATCATCGGAGACGGCATGCTGCGTGAACTGGCTTACACCGGTCGCACCTTTGGCGCCGCGGAAGCACGCAGCATGGGCCTGGTCAACCGGGTCTACAGCGACAAGGACACGCTGCTCGAAGGCGTGTTCGACATCGCCCGGGACATCGCTGCCAAGTCGCCGATTGCCGTGACCGGCACCAAGGAAATGATCAGCTACATGCGCGACCATCGCATCGACGATGGTCTCGAATACGTTGCCACCTGGAACGCCGCCATGCTGCAATCCACCGATCTGCGCGTGGCCATGGCCGCCCATATGAGCAAACAGAAACCCGAATTTCTGGATTGAGTAAACATGACCTCTCGCTGGACCACTGCAGTACTCGACACCGATCAACCCGGCGGCTGGGCCGTAGCGCGCAGCCCGGAAGGCTTCCTGTTCGATGACAACGGCGCACTGTTCCCGCGCGAGTGGCTCAAGCGCCAGGATCTCTCGGTACTTGCTGAGCACGGTATTGGTCATCTCGATGGCGAGCCGGTGTATCTGCTCGAGTTGCGCAGCGTCAGCGAAGTGCCCGGTTGCGGCTGGAAAGGCTTGCGGGCGTTCATGCTAGAGAGCGATCACACCCTGTACAAAGTGCTCGGTTACGCCGCACAGATCGGCACCTGGGCGCGCGAGCATCGCTTCTGCGGCAACTGTGGCCAGCCGATGACGCAAGTACCGCGCGAACGAGCGATGTATTGCCAGCCGTGCGATCTGCGCAGCTATCCGCGCATCTCACCGAGCATGATCGTGCTGATCACCCGTGGCGACGAAATTCTTCTGGCACGCTCGCCGCGTTTCGTCACCGGGGTTTACAGCACGCTGGCCGGCTTCGCCGAGCCGGGGGAATCAGCCGAGGATTGCCTGATTCGTGAAGTTCGCGAGGAAGTGCAGATCGAAGTGAAGAACATCCAGTACATCGGCAGCCAGTGCTGGCCGTTCCCGCATTCGATGATGCTCGGCTTCCATGCCGAATATGCCGGTGGCGAGATTGTCTGTCAGGAAGACGAGATCGAAGACGCCCAGTGGTTCAACGTGCACGAGTTGCCGCCGTTGCCAGCGTCGCGTTCGATTGCCCGTTACCTGATCGACGTCTATGTGGCGCGGCGCTTAGGCCACGCTGAACCAGTGTTGCCAGGCTAGGCGCACGGTCAGGCCGAGCACTACGGTGATGAATACCGGACGAATGAATTTGGCGCCGCCGCTGATCGCGGTGCGCGCGCCGAAGAAAGCCCCGACCATCACCGACAGGCCCATGCACAGGCCGATGATCCAGTCGACTTGTCCGGAGAAGATGAACACCGACAGCGCCGCGATGTTGCTGACGAAGTTCATGCTCCGCGCCACGCCGCTGGCCTTGACCAGATCGATCGGGTACAGCAGCAGACTGCTCACCGTCCAGAACGCCCCCGTGCCGGGTCCCGCCACGCCATCATAGAAGCCGAGGCTGAAGCCTTGGGTCGATTGCCATTTCTTTTTGATCGGCGCGTCGCTGTCCAGCGGCGCTTTCGGCGTGCCGCCAAACAGCAAATACAGGCCACAGGCGAAGACGATCACCGGCAGCATTTTGTTCAGCCACTCGGCCGGCAGGTAATGCGCAACCACCGCGCCAGTGAGCGCACCGACCAGTGTGCCGACAATCGCGTGGGTCCACTGGCGTGGGTGGAACAGTTTGCGCTTGTAGAAGGTGAAGCTGGCGGTCGCCGAACCGAAGGTCGAGCTCAGCTTGTTGGTGCCTAGCACCAGATGCGGCGGCAGGCCCGCCGTCAGCAGCGCCGGCGTGGTCAACAGACCGCCACCGCCAGCGATGGCATCGATGAAACCGGCAAGGAAGGCAACAGCAGCCAGAATGGCCAGGGTGGTGAGGTCAACGCTGAGTTCGAAAGGCATGGAGTCGGCTTATTCGGCAAGGCGCAGAACATGGGCTGCGGGGAGGGCGGCTATGTTACCTGTATCGAACTGTTGCGGCGAGCCAGAGCATGCCATTGCCGATTGCATTTGGAATGCGTTCCCGTGCAGGAGCTGCCGAAGGCTGCGATCTCCTGGGGCGCAGAGCGTCCCGGTTGTTGCGCGTGGGAGCGATCAAATCAAGATCAAAAGATCGCAGCCTTCGGCAGCTCCTACACGGGGTAGCCTTTAAAGACCGAGTTCACTTAGCCCCGGATGATCATCCGGCCGGCGGCCCAGCGGCCAGTGGAATTTGCGTTCGCTTTCCTTGATCGGCATGTCATTGATGCAGGCATAGCGCTGGAACATCAGGCCGTTTTCGTCGAACTCCCAGTTCTCGTTACCGTACGAGCGGAACCAGTTGCCCGAATCGTCGTGCCATTCATAGGCATAACGCACCGCGATACGCGTATCGGAGTAGGCCCAGAGTTCTTTGATCAAACGATAATCCAGTTCCTTCGCCCATTTGCGCGTCAGAAACGCCTTGGCCTCTTCGCGGTTGTTGGCGAACTCGGCGCGATTGCGCCATTTGGTGTCGAGGGTGTAAGCGAGCGAAACCTTTTCCGGATCGCGGCTGTTCCAGCCATCCTCGGCCAGACGCACTTTCTCGATGGCTGAAGCATGGTTGAACGGGGGCAATGGCGGACGTATCTGGGCTGCAGTCGACATGTTCAATCTCCTGATTCATTTAATGTTTGAACAACAAGTCCGGCTTGCTAAGAGTTACAGGCCCAATAACTTTCGCGCCATGCATTGCGCATTATCGGCGGCACTGTGATCACCCATCACAAGCGCTACGGTAATGGCGCCTTCAATCAGGATCAGCAACTGTCTGGCCAGCAGTTGCGGATCCTCGGCGCCATATTCGGTACATAGCTCGCACACGTAGTCGAGCAGCTTCTGTTTGTGTTCTTTGGCCACCAGTCGCACTGGATCCTGTGGATCACCGGTTTCGCCGCTGGTGTTGATGAAGGCGCAGCCGCGAAAGCCTTCCGAGTCGAACCAGCCCTTGAGCACGGTAAACAGGTTGAGCAGGCGATCGGCCGGGGTTTCGGCCTGGTGGACAGCACTTGTGAACCAGTGCATCCAGCGAATATCGCGTCGCTGAAGGGCTGCGACAACCAGTGCGTCCTTGTCGGCAAAGTAACGGTAGATGCTTTTTCTGGAGACGCCGGCGGTCTTCACCAGAAGATCCATGCTGGTGGCAGCGATGCCACTTTTGTAGATCAACTTTTCGGTGACATCCAGAATGATGTCGCGTGTGTCATTGCTGATTGATTCGTTCATGTGGCGAACAGTAGAACGACTGTTCTCCTTGGTCAAGCGAATTTCTTCAGCGTGTGTGAAAACGCTTTCGCGAGCACGCTCGCTCCCACAGGGGAATGCATTTCAACGGTGGGAGCGAGCCTGCTCGCGAAGGGGCCATTACGGACACTGACAAGACCCGGCGCAGACGATGGTGTAAGCTCTCAAACTCTTCGGAATCGAACCTTGCGAGCCTTATGCCGTTGCTTTTCAAACGTTCTCTGCTGCCCAAACTGCGCAGCTTCGCGCTGACCGCCGAGGCGGTGAGCATTCTGTCCAGTGCTGCCGAATTCCGACGCTGCCTGCTCGAGCAAATCGCCGCAGCGACCCAGCGCATCTACATCGTCGCGCTGTATTTGCAGCAGGACGAAGCCGGCCAGGAAATCCTCGATGCCCTGCACGCGGCCAAGCTCAAGCGTCCCGAGCTGGAAATCGCCGTGGTGGTTGACTGGTTGCGCGCCCAGCGCGGTCTGATTGGCGCGGGCAAGCAGCCGGGCAACGCCGCCTGGTATCAGGACATGACCCGCACACATCAGAGCGAAGTGCCGATCTACGGCGTGCCGGTGCAGACCCGCGAGCTGTTCGGCGTGCTGCACCTCAAAGGCTTCGTGATTGACGACAAGGTGGTCTACAGCGGCGCGAGCCTCAACAACGTTTACTTGCACAAACTCGACAAGTACCGTTTCGACCGTTACCACGTGCTGCACAGTCGCGAGCTGGCGGATTCGATGCATCACCTGGTCAAGCATGGCCTGATCGAATCGAAAGCCGTGCACCGCCTCGACCTGCCCAACCTGCCGACTACCCGCAGCCTGCGCAACGACATCGGTGACCTGCGCAGCCGTCTCAAATACGCGACTTATGACACCGGCGCCGGCAGCACCAGCCGGGAAGGGCTGTCGGTCACGCCACTGCTCGGCGTCGGCAAGAACAACCCGCTGAACCGGGCGATTCTCGAGCTGATCGCCAGCGCGCAAAAGCAGCTGACTATCTGCACTCCGTACTTCAACCTGCCCCTGGGCGTGATCCGTGAGATCAATCGAGCGCTGGCCCGTGGCGTGAAGATCGATATCGTGGTCGGCGACAAGACCGCCAACGATTTCTACATTCCGCCGAGCGAGCCGTTCAAGGTGATCGCTGCGCTGCCTTATCTGTACGAGATCAGCCTGCGCCGCTTCGCCAAACGCCACCAGCACAGCATCGACAGCGGCCAGTTGAACCTGCACCTGTGGCGCGACGGTGACAACACCTATCACCTCAAAGGCATGTGGATCGATCAGCGCTACACCTTGCTGACCGGCAACAACCTCAATCCGCGCGCGTTCCGCCTCGATCTGGAAAACGCGCTGCTGATCGACGATCCGAAAGGCGAATGGCTGGAGCCACGGGCGAAAGAGCTGGAAAATATTTTCTGCCATACCACGCGGATCGACAGTTTCCAGACCCTGGAGACGCTGCCGGATTACCCGGCAGGGGTGGCGAAGTTTCTCAAGCGGGTGAGTCGGGTGAGGATTGAGCGGTTGCTCTACAGGATTCTCTAGAGCGTCCGGAATTGCTTTCGCGAGCAGGCTCGCTCCCACAGGGAAATGCATTCCAACTGTGGGAGCGAGCCTGCTCGCGAAGGGGCCAGACCAGAGGCTAAAAAATCAATTCAGACCCAACTTCCCGCGCATCATCGAAAGATCCTCCGCCAGCGTATTCACCGGCCCGACCAGCGCCTTGCGGTCGTTGTCCTTGACCTTGTCGTAGGTATCAAACCCGCCATCCGCCGTCTTGTACTTGGCCAGAATCCTGTCGACCGTGGCGAAGTTCTTGTCGACTTTCGCTACGAACGTCTTGTCCTGCTGTTCGATCTGCGGGCGGAACAGATCGACGATCTTCTTGGCGCCGTCGATATTGCCCTGGAAGTCATACAGATCGGTGTGGCTGTAGCGGTCTTCCTCGCCGGAAATCTTCGTCGCCGCCACTTCTTCCAACAGTGCGGCAGCGCCGCCAACGACTTTCTCCGGCGGGAAGGTCAGACCGGCCACACGGGTTTGCAGATCCTGCACGTCTTTGTTCAAACCGTCGGCCAATGCGTCCAGGCCTTTGGTGGATTTCTCCGCGAACAACGAATATTCGATCCGGTGAAATCCAGTGAAGTCTTCAGCCTTTACGCCTTTTTCGTGATCGTCGACGCGAGAATCGATGGACGCATCGAGATCGCTGAACAGCTCGGCAATTGGCTCGATCGACTCGTAATACACCCGCGTCGGCGCGTAGAGCTTCTGCGCCGTTGCCAGATCGCCTTTCTTCACCGCGTCAGTGAACTGCTGGGTGTGGCTGGCCAGGTCATCGAGCTTTTCGGTGACGTAAATCTTGTAGTCCGACACCGGCCCCACCAGATCCAGCGGCGCGGTCGCGGCGAACGCCGACAGCGGGGTGTTGAGCAAACCAAGGGTCAGCAATAACGCGAGTGGCGTCTTTTTCATGGGGCGGCTCCAGTGTCGGTTGGGTGTCATGCGGTTTTGTTTTGGGAGGTGGCAGCGAGTAACGAGCGACCGATGAAGTCGTCATCGCCGGTAGCGCCGGGCAGGGTGAAGAAGTAACCGCCGCCGACCGGTTTGAGGTATTCCTCGAGCGGTTCACCGTTGAGGCGGGTTTGCACGGTGATAAAGCCTTTTTCCAGATCGGCCTGGTAGCAGATGAACAGCAGGCCCATGTCGAGCTGGCCGTTCTTGTTGACGCCGTTGGAATAGTTGAACGGCCGGCGCAGGATCAGATTGGCCTGGGTCGCGGCGGTGCGCGGGTTGGCCAGACGAATGTGCGCATCGAGCCTGGTCAGCTTGCCGGCCGGATCCTTGCTGTAATCCGGCACTTCGCTTTCCTTGTGGCCGCCGATGGGCGCGCCGCTGCTCTTGACCCGGCCGAGAATGCTTTCCTGCTCCTGCAACGGCGTGCGATCCCAGCGCTCGACGAAGTTGCGGATGATGCGCACCGCTTGATAACTGCCGTGGGCAGCCCAGGCCGGTTCGTCACTGTCCGGTTGTACCCAGACAATCCGCTCCATGGCCTTGGCGTCGTTGGAATCAGGGTTGGCCGAGCCATCGCGAAAACCGAGAAAGTTGCGCGCCGACTGCGCCGGTACACCGGGTTTGGCCGGGGCTTGCGGCGGGACGCTGCCTTCCTGTTTCCAGCGCACCAGCAACAGATCAGGAAGATTCTTGACGATGTCGCGCAGGGCGTGAATGTTGGTGTCGGCGGTGTTGGCGCAGAACTGCAGGCTCAGATCGCCATGGCAGCAATCAGCGTCCAGCGCATCATTGGGAAAGCCGACCATGCGTTGCAGGCGCTTGGGCTTCACCGCTGCCAGACCGAAGCGTTCGTCGAACAGCGAGTCGCCGACGGAAACGGTGATGGTCAGGTTGTCCGGGGTGACCACCGGGCCGAGGATGCCGGAGTCCGGCGGCGGCAGTTTCGGGTCGATCTGCGCGACCGGGCCGCCCTTCATCAAAAACGCGATGCGTTCGTTGAGGGTGCGGAACAGCCGCTCGAGGTCTTCGCGATCGCTGGCCAGCACATCGAACGCCACCAGCATCCCGGAGGCCGGGCGCGGGGTGACGATGCCGGCCTGGTGCACACCGTGAAAATCGTGGCGGTCTTCGGTCTTGTCGCTGCTCGGCGCTTCGGTGACTTGCGCAGGCAGCGCGGCCATGGCCGGGCAGCTCAGCGCCGATCCGGCAAGGGCGACGCCGGCGGCGCCCATGCCCATCAGCACGCGACGTCGTTGCAGGTTGAGAGGTTCTGAATCGTTCATCTGTCGTGGTCTTCTGCTTACAGGCCGGAAAGGCCGAGGGCGGGGTCGATGCCATCCATTGCCGTCGCCAGAGCCTTGGCTTTGGCGGCGATCTGCTGGCGTTGCGCGGCGGTCACGGCGTCGTAACTGACGTAGCCATCGGCGGATTTGTACGCGTTGAGCTGGTTGTCGAAGTCACTCATGGCCTGGTCGATATTCCCCAACACGTCAGCGGAGGATTTGCTCAGCATCGGGCGCAACAGGTCGACGACCTTGCGCGCGGTCTGCGCGTTGGCGGCGAAACCGTTGAGATCGCTGTGGCTGTAGCGTTCTTCCTCGCCGCTGCCGGCGCGCACATCGGCGAGGCTGTTGAGGTTGCGCACGAGGATGCTGACCAGTTGCTCCGGCGGCAGCGACTGCGCGAGCAACTGTTGCTTGAGGGTGGTGACATCAGCGAGCAAGCGCTGGGCAATCGGCGCGACATCGTCGAGTTTGCGTTGCTCGAACAGCGCATATTCGAGGCGATGGAAACCGACAAAGGCCGGATCCTGCTCGCGCTTTTCGAAATAATCGGCACGGGCATTGATGTGGTTGTCCAGCTCGGCCAGGCGCTGCGCCGCCGGCGCCAGACGCTGATAAGCGGCACGCGCCGGCAGGTACAGCGCTTGCGCCTGTTCCAGATCACCACTGGCGATCGCCTGATTCAGCGCCGTCGCCGCTTTGATCAACGCGCTGCCCTGAACGGCCAGATACACGCGAAACTCCGACAGCGGCCCGACGAAAGCCACCATCGACGGCTTGGCCTTGGCGGCGGCATCGGAAGCGGCCGTCGGTGTGACGTGCAAAGTGCCGCGCGGGTTGCTGAGCAAGCCGCAGGTGATCGCATAGTCGCCCGGTTGCAGATTGGCGTTGATCACCTGGCTCAGGCCCGGCGCGATGTTTTCCCGCTCTTCGACCACCAGCACGCCGTCGAGAATTTCCCACTCGACCGCACGCTCGGAGCGGTTGACGATGCGGAAACTGGCGCGGCCGGCGGGCACGGTCAGTGCGTTCGGCTCGCAACTGTGCGGGTGGATGTTAACGACGATTTCGTCGTGGTTGTGCTGACGCTTGGCGGCGGCCATGTTCGAGGCGTACCAGAACAGCCCGCCGGCGGCGATCATCAGCAGCACCGAGCCGGCCAGCGCCCAACGCAGGGCCGGAGGGGTTTGGATAGTAGACATGAAGGGCCTTATTGGCTGGAAACGGAAGTGGTTGGCGTCGCCTGGCGAGGCGCGGGCATGAAGAACATCACCAGTGCCAGCAGCAGATAAATCAGGTACGCGCCCAAGGTGCTGACGGTCGGCGCATCCTGATAACCGAACATGCCGGCCAGCACCGAGCCCAGCGGGCCGTCCATCGGCAGCGTCGCGCTGAAGTCGAACAGCACCGTTTGCAGGTGATTCCACAGCCCCGCTTCATGCAGCGCCTGCACCGAGTTGGCGAGAATCCCGGCAGCGACCACGAGGATGAACAATCCGGTCCACTTGAAGAACGCCGAAAGATTGAGGCGCATGCTGCCGCTGTAGATCAGGAAACCGACGATCACCGCCAGGATCAGGCCGAGCAGGGCACCGATCGGCGCGCCCGGGCCTTCGCTCTGCTGGAACACCGCGAGCAGGAAGAACACCGTCTCCAGACCTTCGCGAGCAACAGCGAAGAAGACCATGCCAATCAATGCAATCACCTGATGCCTGGATTGCGTCAGCGCCTGATCCAGCGAGGCTTGCAGCGAGTGCTTGATCGACCGCGCGACCTTGCGCATCCAGAACACCATCGAACTGAGAATGCCCACGGCGACCAGACCGACCACGCCTTCGAACAGCTCCTGCTGCTTTTGCGGGAATTCAGCGCTCACCAGCTCCAGGCCACCACCGACCAGCAGGGCAAGGGCGGCGGCGAGGAAGACGCCGATCCATACCACTGGCATCCATTGGCCGCGGCCGGTCTGTTGCAGGTAACTGGCAATGATGCCGACGATGAGCGCGGCCTCGATGCCTTCGCGCAACATGATCAAAAAGGGAACGAGCATTGGCGAGCCACAGCGATTTAGATAGGAGGCTAAGTTGTAACATAATGACACTCATTCCCAAATGGCATTCATTGACATTTAGCTGAACCTTAGCTGAACAACTGTGATTCCTGTGGGAGCGAGCCTGCTCGCGAATGCGGTATGCCTGTGACATTTCTTTATCTGACACACCGCGTTCGCGAGCAGGCTCGCTCCCACATTGGCCCTGCGGTGACTTCCGCAGCTGGGTTAAGATGCCCACCACCGAAAAACAACAAGGCTCACCTCGCTCCATGGCGGAAAAAGACACCATTGCCATTCAACTGGTGCGCGAAGCGCTGCTGCAAAGTTGCGCCCCGGGCGCGGCGACGGATGAGGCGTTGAGCAAGGTCGGCATCGAACCGGCTTTGTTAGCGGCCGATGAAGGCAGGGTGCCGGCCTCGCAATACGCCAGACTCTGGCGCCTGCTGGCACGACGCGGTGATGACGAGTTCTTCGGCATGGACCCACGCCCGCTCAAGTCCGGCAGCCTGGCATTTTTGTGTCGCAGCGCCATGGCGCAACCGACGCTGGCGGCGGCGCTGGATACCGGCTTGACGTTCCTGTCGCTGATGCTGGAAAAACTGCCGGCGCAACTGGTGCATCAGCAGAGCCTTGCGGAAATCGTCCTGCTCGAAGATGACGCCGAACCGCGCCGCGCCTTCACCTATTTCACTTACTGGATGATCGTGCACGGCGTGGCCTGCTGGCTGGCCGGGCGGCGGATTCCGATTCTCGCCATTGAACTGCGCTGCGCGGAGCCGGATTTCACTGACGACTACCGGGTGATGTTTTCGGAAAACCTGCGCTTCGAACGTCCGCGCACACGAATGATCTTTTCCGCTGATTGCCTCGATCTGCCGATCAAGCGCAGTGCCGAAGAACTCAAGCGCTTCCTGGCCCAGGCGCCGGCGAACATTCTGGTCAAGTACCGCGACCCCGACAGCCTCGCCAGCCGGATCAAGCACGATCTGCGGCAAGTGCCCGCCGAGCATTGGCCGGAAACCGAGGCGCTGGCCCAGCAACTGTGCATGTCCGCGTCGACCCTTCGCCGGCGACTGGCGGAGGAAGGGCAGACCTATCAGGGCCTCAAGGACAGTGTGCGCAAGGAGCTCGCAATCACCTGGCTGGCAGAGCCGTCGATCAGTTTCGTCGAGATTGCTGCACGGCTGGGTTTTGCGGATGCCAGTTCGTTCTACAAGGCGTTTCGCAAATGGTCCGGGTCGAACCCGGGGCATTACCGCACACTGATCCTCAATGAGGTGGTCTGACCCGACGCCTTCGCGAGCAGGCTCGCTCCCACACTTTGAAATGCATTCCGCTGTAGGAGCTGACGAGTGCAACGAGGCTGCGATCTTTTGATTTTGGTTTTCACAATCCAGATCAAGATCAAAAGATCGCAGCCTCGTTGCACTCGTCAGCTCCTACAGGGGACGCGGCCCCAACCTCTTGGCCAAACCAGTCAGCCACTTTGATAACTTTGACCATTGCCCCAAGCCCCGCGCGGCGCGACTATCCCTGTGTTGTTTACGGTTCCCAGCCTAATAAAAACACCGAGGGATTCTGGCAATGCGCGATTACTTGTCTGCTACCGAACAGTTCGATTATCAGCACACCGTCGACGCGGCACTCAGCGGCACGCTTGCGGCACTCAACGCCTGCGTCGAATGTTGCGACCGCCATGCCTTGCCCGGGCGCATTGCGTTGTTCTGGGAAGGTCGCGACGGTTCAAGTGCGACTTACACCTTCACTGATCTGCTAGACAAAGCCGCGCGTTTCGCCAATTACCTCCTCGCCCAAGGCGTGCAAAAGGGCGACAAGGTCGCCGGCCTGCTGCCGCGCAACGTCGAATTACTCATCACCGTGCTCGCCACTTGGCGCATCGGCGCGGTGTACCAACCGCTATTCACCGCGTTCGGCCCCAAAGCCCTCGAACATCGCCTGAACAGTTCCGGGGCGAAAGTCGTGGTCACCGACGCGGTCAATCGGCCCAAGCTCAATGAAGTCAGCGCATGCCCGACCATCGTCACCGTTGGTGGCGCCAAAGGTCAGGGCATCGTTCGTGGTGATTTCAGTTTCTGGGCTGAGCTGGCCAACTATTCCAATGTCTGCGAACCGGTATTGCTGACCGGCGAAGACCCGTTCCTGCTGATGTTCACTTCGGGCACCACGGGGCCGGCGAAAGCGCTGTCAGTGCCGCTCAAAGCCATCGTCGCCTTTCAGAGCTACACCCGTGATGCGGTGGACCTGCGCCCTGAAGATGCGTTCTGGAATGTTGCCGATCCGGGCTGGGCGTACGGGATTTATTTCGGTGTGACCGGGCCGTTGGCGCTGGGTCACCCGATCACCTTCTACGATGGCCCGTTTACCCTCGAAAGCACCTGCCGGGTGATCAACAAATACGCCATTACCAATCTCACCGGCTCGCCCACGGCCTATCGTTTGCTGATTGCCGGTGGCGAGGATTTCGCCACATCGATCAAGGGCAAACTGCGCATCGTCAGCAGCGCCGGTGAGCCGCTGAACCCGGAAGTGATCCGCTGGTTCGCCGACAACCTCGACGTGGTCATTCACGACCATTACGGCCAGACCGAACTGGGCATGGTGCTGTGCAACCACCACGGCCTCGAGCACCCGGTGCATGTCGGCGCCGCCGGTTTCGCTTCGCCGGGCCATCGCATCGTCGTGCTCGATGAGCAATACAACGAACTCGGCGTCGGTCAGCCGGGCATTCTCGCCATCGACCGCCCGCAGTCGCCGATGTGCTGGTTCGGCGGCTACGAAGGCGCGCCGACCAAGGCCTTCGTCGGCGACTACTACCTGAGCGGCGACACCGTGGAGTGGAACCCGGACCGCAGCATCAGCTTCGTCGGCCGCAGTGATGATGTGATCACTACTTCCGGCTACCGCGTCGGCCCGTTCGACGTGGAAAGCGCCCTGATCGAACACCCGGCCGTGGTCGAGGCGGCGGTCGTCGGCAAACCCGACCCGGAACGCACCGAACTGGTCAAAGCCTTCGTCGTGCTGAGCGCGCAGTACCGCGCCGCGCCGGAGCTGGCCGAAGAACTGCGCCAACACGTACGCAAGCGTCTGGCCGCGCATTCGTACCCGCGTGAAATCGAATTTGTCAGCGAATTGCCTAAGACCCCGAGTGGCAAATTGCAGCGCTTTATCTTGCGCAACCAGGAAATCGCCAAGGCTCAAGAGGCCGCGGCGCACAACGTTTCAGCTTGAATCCAAGGAAACACCGTCATGCAGATCGAGAACAAGGTTTTTATCGTCACCGGCGGCGCATCAGGCCTCGGTGCCGCCAGCGCTGAATTGCTGGTCAGTGCCGGCGCCAAAGTCATGCTGGTCGACATGAACGCCGAAGCCGTCGCCGCTCAGGCTCAGCGCCTGGGTGCGCAAAGCGTGGTTGCCGACATCAGCAATGAAGCCGCCGCCGAAGCCGCTGTGCAGGCGACCGTTGCCGCGTTTGGCAGCGTCAATGGCCTGGTCAATTGCGCCGGCATCGTCCGTGGCGAAAAAATCCTCGGCAAGAACGGCCCGCACGCACTCAGCAGTTTCGCGCAAGTGATCAACGTCAACCTGATCGGCAGTTTCAACATGCTGCGCCTGGCCGCTGCGGCGATCGCCGAGAGCGAAGCCAATGCTGACGGCGAGCGTGGCGTGATCATCAACACCGCCTCGGTCGCAGCGTTTGACGGCCAGATTGGCCAGGCTGCGTACTCGGCATCCAAAGGCGCGATCGCCAGCCTGACCCTGCCGGCCGCCCGCGAACTGGCGCGCTTCGGCATCCGCGTGATGACCATCGCACCGGGCATTTTCGAAACGCCGATGATGGCCGGCATGACCCCGGAAGTGCGCGACTCGCTGGCCGCCGGCGTGCCATTCCCGCCGCGTCTGGGCAAGCCCGCCGAATACGCCGCGCTGGTGCGCCACATCATCGAAAACAGCATGCTCAACGGTGAGGTGATCCGTCTCGACGGCGCCTTGCGCATGGCCGCCAAGTAAGGAGGATTTGTCATGACTATGTCCAATGATCCGATTGTTATCGTCAGCGCC
Source organism: Pseudomonas sp. Sample_9 (assembly GCF_004307535.1). Classification (NCBI taxonomy): domain Bacteria; kingdom Pseudomonadati; phylum Pseudomonadota; class Gammaproteobacteria; order Pseudomonadales; family Pseudomonadaceae; genus Pseudomonas; species Pseudomonas sp. Sample_9. The sequence continues at coordinate 5,225 of NZ_RAZO01000164.1, read as the reverse complement.
GTCCGCACACCGATGGGCGGTTTTCAGGGCGAGCTGAAAAGCCTTACCGCACCGCAACTCGGCGCGGCGGCGATCAAGGCTGCGGTCGAACGCGCCGGTGTAGCCAGCGACGCGGTTGATGAAGTGCTGTTCGGCTGCGTACTGCCTGCCGGCCTCGGCCAGGCGCCGGCACGTCAGGCCGCACTCGGCGCCGGGCTGGATAAATCGACGCGCTGCACCACGGTCAACAAGATGTGTGGCTCGGGCATGCAGACCACCATCATGGCCCACGATATGCTGCTTGCCGGCAGTGCCGACGTGGTGATTGCCGGCGGCATGGAAAGCATGTCCAACTCGCCGTACCTGCTCGATCGCGCCCGCGCCGGCTATCGCATGGGCCATGGCCGCGTGCTCGATTCGATGTTCCTCGACGGCCTCGAAGACGCCTACGACAAGGGCCGCCTGATGGGCACCTTCGCCGAGGATTGCGCCGAGGCCAACGGCTTCAGCCGCGAGGCGCAGGACGCTTTCGCCATTGCCTCGACCACCCGCGCACAACAGGCGATCAAGGACGGCAGCTTCCACGACGAAATCGTCCCGCTGACGGTGACCGTGGGCAAAGAGCAGGTAGTGATCAGCAACGATGAACAGCCGCCAAAAGCCAAACTCGACAAGGTTGCCTCGCTGAAACCGGCGTTCCGCGAGGGCGGCACGGTCACCGCAGCCAACTCCAGTTCGATCTCCGACGGCGCGGCGGCGCTGGTGCTGATGCGCCAGTCCCACGCGCAGCAATTGGGCCTCAAGCCACTGGCGGTGATTCATGGCCATGCTGCGTTCGCTGATACCCCAGGCCTGTTTCCCACCGCACCGATTGGCGCGATCAAGAAACTGGTGAAGAAGACCGGTTGGGCGCTGGATCAGGTTGATCTGTTTGAAGTGAACGAGGCGTTCGCGGTGGTCGGCATGGCGGCGATGACGCACCTGGAGATTCCCCACGACAAGCTCAACGTGCACGGCGGCGCCTGCGCGCTGGGCCATCCGATCGGTGCGTCGGGGGCGCGGATTCTGGTGACGTTGCTCGCGGCGCTGCGGCAGAAACAACTCAAACGCGGCATTGCAGCGATCTGCATTGGCGGCGGCGAAGCCACGGCCATGGCGGTGGAATGCCTCTACTGACCCACCCAAATCCCTGTAGGAGCTGACGAGTGCAACGAGGCTGCGATCTCTTGATCCTGCTTTCAAGATCAAGATCAAGATCAAAAGATCGCAGCCTTCGGCAGCTCCTACAGGGAAGGCGGTGTGACTGGAATTGAATGCCTCTACTGGCCCACATAAATCCCATGTAGGAGCTGACGAGTGCAACGAGGCTGCGATCTCTTGATCTTGCTTTCAAGATCAAGATCAACATCAAAAGATCGCAGCCTTCGGCAGCTCTTACACTCAAGGAATCACCATGATCCCCAACGAAGACCAAACCCAGATCCGCGACATGGCC
>NZ_RAZO01000164.1:1734-3651 GCF_004307535.1 Pseudomonas sp. Sample_9 | reverse complement strand
TCAAGGAATCACCATGATCCCCAACGAAGACCAAACCCAGATCCGCGACATGGCCCGGCAGTTTGCCGAGGAACGGCTCAAGCCGTTCGCCGCCGAGTGGGATCGCGAGCACCGTTTCCCCAGGGAAGCCATCGCCGAGATGGCCGAGCTGGGCTTTTTCGGCATGCTCGTGCCGGAGCAGTGGGGCGGCTGTGACACCGGCTACCTGGCCTACGCCATGGCCCTGGAAGAAATCGCCGCTGGCGACGGTGCCTGCTCGACGATCATGAGCGTGCACAACTCGGTCGGCTGTGTGCCGATTCTCAAGTTCGGCAATGACGACCAGCGCGAGCGCTTCCTCAAACCATTGGCCAGCGGCGCCATGCTCGGCGCCTTCGCGCTGACCGAACCGCAGGCCGGTTCCGATGCCAGCAGCCTGAAAACCCGCGCGCGGCTGGAAGGCGATCACTACGTTTTGAACGGCTGCAAACAGTTCATCACCTCCGGGCAGAACGCCGGCATCGTGATCGTGTTTGCCGTGACTGACCCGAGCGCCGGCAAACGCGGGATAAGCGCGTTTATCGTGCCGACCGACTCGCCCGGCTACAAAGTCGCGCGGGTCGAAGACAAACTCGGCCAGCACGCCTCCGACACCTGCCAGATTCTCTTCGAAGATGTGAAAGTGCCGGTCGCCAACCGCCTTGGCGAGGAGGGCGAGGGCTACAAGATTGCCTTGGCCAACCTCGAAGGCGGCCGCGTCGGTATCGCCTCACAAGCCGTCGGCATGGCCCGCGCTGCGTTCGAGGCCGCCCGTGATTACGCCCGTGAGCGTGACACCTTCGGCAAGCCGATCATCGAGCATCAGGCCGTGGCGTTCCGCCTGGCGGACATGGCCACGCAAATTGCCGTCGCCCGGCAGATGGTGCATTACGCCGCAGCCTTGCGCGATAGCGGCCAACCGGCGCTGGTCGAGGCGTCGATGGCCAAGCTGTTCGCCTCGGAAATGGCCGAGAAGGTCTGTTCCATGGCCTTGCAAACCCTCGGCGGTTACGGTTACCTCAACGACTTCCCGCTGGAACGCATCTACCGCGACGTGCGCGTCTGCCAGATCTACGAAGGCACCAGCGACATTCAGCGCATGGTCATTTCGCGCAATCTCTGACAAGGAATTTTATTCATGACTTACGAAACGATTCTGCTGGAAACCCGCGACCGCGTCGGCCTGATCACCCTCAACCGGCCGCAGGCGCTGAACGCGCTGAATGCGCAACTGGTCAGCGAAGTGAACCACGCCCTCGATACGCTGGAAGCCGATGCGCACATTGGCTGCATCGTCTTCACCGGTTCGAAAAAAGCTTTTGCCGCCGGCGCCGACATCAAGGAAATGGCTGAGCTGACCTATCCGCAGATCTACATGGACGACCTGTTCAGCGACAGCGATCGAGTGGCCAACCGACGCAAGCCGATCATCGCCGCGGTCAATGGTTTCGCCCTCGGCGGCGGCTGTGAACTGGCACTGATGTGCGACTTCATCCTGGCTGGCGACAACGCCAGATTCGGGCAGCCGGAAATCAACCTCGGCGTGCTGCCGGGCATGGGCGGCACCCAGCGCCTGACCCGCGCGGTGGGCAAGGCGAAGGCCATGGAAATGTGCCTGAGCGGGCGCATGATCGACGCCGTGGAAGCCGAGCGCTGCGGCATCGTCGCGCGGATCGTGCCGAGCGATGAGCTGCTTGATGAGGCGCTGAAAGTTGCAGCGGTGATCGCCGGCAAGTCATTGCCGATTGCGATGATGATCAAGGAGAGCGTGAATCGGGCGTTCGAGGTCAACCTGACCGAGGGCGTGCGTTTCGAGCGGCGGGTGTTCCATGCCGCGTTTGCGACGCAGGATCAGAAGGAAGGGATGGCGGCGTTTATTGCCAAGCGTGAGGCTGCATT
>NZ_RAZO01000164.1:0-1634 GCF_004307535.1 Pseudomonas sp. Sample_9 | reverse complement strand
TAGGCCAGCGCCGCTTCAAACGCCGCCCGGGCGATACCCAATGCCTGCGCGGCGATGCCGATGCGTCCGCCTTCAAGGTTGGAGAGGGCAATCGCCAGGCCCTTGCCACGCTCGCCGAGCAGATTGGCCTCGGGGATGCTGCAGTTGTTCAGCGTCACCGCGCAGGTGTCGGAGGCGCGGATGCCCATTTTGTGTTCGGTGCGATCGACGATGAAACCCGGTGTGTCGGTCGGCACCAGAAACGCTGACAGGCCTTTTTTGCCGAGATCCGGATCGGTTACCGCGAAGACGATCGCCAGCTTTGCCCGTTTGCCATTGCTGACAAATTGCTTGGCGCCGTTGATCACCCATTGGCCGTCGCGCAGTTCGGCGCGGGTGCGCAGGTTGTGTGCTTCGGAGCCGGCCTGGGGTTCGGTCAGGCAGAAGCAACCGATGGTCTGCCCACTGGCCAGATCGGCCAGCCAGGTCTGTTTCTGTTCGTCGCTGCCGTAGTTGAGCACCGGGCCGCAGCCTACCGAGTTGTGAATGCTCATGAACGCGCCGGTCGCGCCGTCACCGGCAGAGATTTCCTCGACGGCCAGGGCATAGGCGACGTAGTCGACGTAAGTGCCGCCCCATTCCTCGGGCACAACCATGCCGAGCAGGCCCAGCTCACCCATCTTCGCCACCAGCGCGTCGTCGATCCAGCCAGCCTTTTCCCAGGCCTGGGCGTGGGGCGCGATTTCGCCACGGGCAAAATCCCGGGCCATGTCGCGGATCATCACTTGTTCTTCAGTCAGTTCGAGATCGTGCATGACTCAGCTCCCGCTCTCATCAAAACCATGGAAGAAGCTCGTCACCTGCGCAGCGTCCAGCTCAGCGACGGTCGGCGGGTTCCAGCGCGGTGACTTGTCCTTGTCGATCAGCAGGGCGCGCACGCCTTCGATCAGGTCACCACGGGCAAACCACTGGCGATCCAGATGCAGCTCCAGCGCAAAGCAGTGCTCCAGGCTCAAGTGCCTGCCGCGACGGAGCATTTCCAGGGTCACGGCCATGGCCAGCGGCGAGCGGGTTTCCAGCAGATCCGCCGTGGTGAGCGCCCATTCGTGGCTGTCGGCGACAGTGACGGCGCGCAATTGCTCGATCATGCTCGGCACGTCGGGCAAGGCGAAGAAGTGGTCGATGGCCGGGCGCAGTGCCTCGAGTGGTGCGTCCGGCAGGGTTTGCACGGCGTGCTTGGCCAGCAGGTTTTGCAGCGACTTGAGCGGCGTGTCCTGCCACTCCATCTGATCGAGTTTCTCGTCGAGCAGCGCCAGTTTGCTGCTGTGCAGATACCAGTCGGCGAGGCCGCAGTAAAGCGCATCGGCGGCGCGAATCTGCACGCCGCTGACGCCCAGATAAATCCCCAGTTCACCGGGGATGCGTGGCAGGAAATAACTGCCGCCGACGTCAGGGAAATAACCGATGGCCACTTCCGGCATCGCCAGTCGGCTCTTCTCGGTGACCACGCGCAGATCGGCGCCTTGCACCAGGCCCATGCCGCCGCCGAGGACAAAACCGTCCATCAGGGCCAGCACCGGTTTGCGGTAGTGATGAATCGTCAGGTCGAGGGCGTATTCCTCGACGAAGAAATCTTCGTGCAGCGTGTCGCCGCT
>NZ_RAZO01000045.1:0-6321 GCF_004307535.1 Pseudomonas sp. Sample_9 | reverse complement strand
CATTGCGCGGCGGCTGGTAATGCTCGTCAGTGGGCTGAGGCATTTCGCCGATGCCGATGGCCGGGCAGTCTTGCTGCAGATCCCGTAGCCAACGGTTCAATTCGCTGGACTCGCCCAAAGTGGCGCCGCCCCCCAGCAAGTAACCCAACGCCGACAGGTGCAGCACAGAGCTGTTGTTATTGCCGCGCTTGAGATCAGTGACGCCCAGCCAGCAGGCATGCTGTGCACGGGTCAACGCGACATACAGCAGCCGCAAATCCTCGGCGAGTCGTTCGTCATCCGCTTGGCTAATCAGCTCGGCGGTCGGTTTGAGACTGATCTGCGCCTTGCCCGCAACGTCGTGGTAATGCAACGGCAGACGGCTGCCATCCACCGGTTTCGCCGAGCAAATGAATGGCAGGAATACCAGCGGATATTCCAGCCCCTTGGATTTGTGGATGGTCACCACTTTGACCAGTTGCTCGTCGCTTTCCAGACGCAGAATCTGCTCTTCACCGGCCTGACCGGACAGTGCCAGCAGCTCGGCCAGATGACGGATCAAAGCTTGCTCACCGTCGAGTTCAGCAGCGGCCTGCTGCATCAGTTCCGACAAGTGCAAAAGGTTGGTCAGTACGCGCTCGCCGTCACTGCGCTGCATCAGGGTTTGCGGCAAATGGAAGTCGTGAAGCAGGCGCCGCAACATCGGCAGAACGCCCTGTTTACGCCACAGTTCGCGATAGCCGCGGAACTGCATGACCCGGGCTTCCCAGACCATCTCGTCCTGGTTCAGACGTTCCAGCTCGATCAGCGGCAGGTCCAGGGTAGTGCAGGCCAGCGCAGCCTTCAGCGAACGTTCGACATCGGGTTCGGCGCAGGCCTTCAGCCAGGCCAGCAGATCGTGCGCCTCTTGCGCGGCGAACACCGAATCCTTGTCTGATAGATAAACGCTGCGCACTCCTCTGGCGGCGAGTTCGGCGCGTACGGCCTGGGCTTCTTTACCGTCGCGGACGAGGATCGCAATATCCGAAGGACGCAGACCTCTGAAGTCATCTGCCTGAACGAAACCAGCGCTACCGGTTTGCCCGCCATTGAGCAGTGCGGTGATTTCACTGGCGCAGGCGGCGGCCATTTGCTGACGATAAACCGCGCCAGAAAGCGGCTGATCGCTGGGCAATAGCCAGACATTCAGTGCCGCGAAGTCTTGCCCGACAATCCGCAGCGTTTCCTTGCGTCCCTGAGACTCGACCGGGAGGAACGGCACCGGGTTTTCGCCGGTTTTCTCGCGAAACAAAAACGCGCCGCGTCCCTGCTCTCGGGACTCGGCGCGTTCGAATACGTGATTGACCGCCGTCACCATACCGTGGCTGGAGCGGAAGTTGGTGCCGAGCGTATGCAAGCGGCCGGTGGTGGCCTGACGTGCGCGCAGGTAGGTGTAGATGTCCGCACCGCGAAAGGCGTAGATCGCCTGCTTAGGGTCGCCGATCAGGAACAGGCCGGTGTCAGGGTGATTGTCTTCGATGCGGTAGATGCTTTCGAAGATGCGGTATTGCACCGGATCGGTGTCCTGGAATTCGTCGATCAGCGCGACAGGGAACTGCTCGCGGATCAGTGTCGCCAAGCGCTCGCCGCCCTCTGATTGAAGCGCGGCATCCAGACGCAGCAGCATGTCGTCGAAACCCATTTCTGCGCGACGGCGCTTCTCTTCTTCAAAGCGTGCACCGACCCACTTGGCGGCGTGTTGCAGAACAGCGGCATCGGGTGTCGGCAATGCGTCGAGGCTCGACTTGAGTGCGGACATGGCGTCCAGCCCCGGATGACTCGGGGCCTGGCCTTTCCAGGCCTCGGCCATGCCTTCGGGTGTCAGACGGGTGAAGCCGGTGCCAATGTCCAGTTGCTCAAGCGATTCGTCTGCGGCCCAGGTCTTGAGCTTGTCGAACCAGGGCTCGAAATAACGCGCCTGCATCTTGCGGCCATCGACGGTTTTGCTGGCCACGCCCTCATGGCACAGAGCAAGCAGCTCGTCTGCCCAGTCACGCCAAGGCATTTTCAGTTCGACCAACGCCGCTCGCCGCTCCAGCAAACATTCGGCGATCAGCTCCGCCGGCACCTTGCCTTCAGCGGTGTCACGCTCGCTGGCGAACAAGCCGCGCACCCGAGGCAACAACGCTGCGGGGCCACCCCAATTGCTGCGCACCCAGTTCAGCGCATCGCCCTGCATCGGATAACAGAACAGTCGCCAGTAATCGCGCAGCACCTCGCCGAGCAAATCGCTGTGATCGGTTTCCAGGGATTGCGTGAAGAGGCTGCCGCTGTCGAACGCATGCTCGCGCAGCATGCGCTGACACCAACTGTGAATGGTCGAGACAGCGGCTTCGTCCATCCACTGCGCTGCGATATCGAGGCGGTTGGCACAGCCCGGCCATTGCTGCGGATCGAACTGATCGCGCAGCTCGGCAATCAGTCCGTCGGGGGCAGTGATTTCACCGCGGAAGAATCGCGCGGCCTCAGCCAAGCGTGTCCGAATGCGTTCACGCAGCTCTTTGGTGGCAGCGTCGGTAAACGTCACTACGAGGATCTGCGGCGGCAGCAATTCGCGTGCGAAACCGCTTGTCTCGCCGCCATGACCGAGAATCAGCCGCAGATAAAGTGCCGAGATCGTAAAGGTTTTTCCGGTGCCGGCGCTTGCTTCGATCAACTGACTGCCGCGCAGCGGGAAGGCCAGAGCCAACGGTGTTTTCGTACTCATGCGCGCGCACCTTCGCTGGACAAGGAACGCCAGGGCGCTTCGAATAATGGGCGGTACAAGGCGTCGCACCAGCCGGTGAAGGTTTCGTCTGCCAACAATGCATCGAAGTCGGGATATTGCCGGAGCAGTGCCGGGCTTTCACGCCGCTCGCCCTCGCTGGTCTGGCCGTCACCTTCATAGGCTTTTCGTGCAGCGGCTTCGGCTTTGACCGGGTCAGTTTGAGACAACCAGGCGAACGCGGTTTTTATCGCAATCGGCAAGGGTTGGCGCATTCCGGATTGCCAGGCAAGAAGCAGGTCACCGAGCAAACGCAGCGCTCGGTCTCGCTCCATTGGCTCAAGCAACAATGTGTCGTCACTGGCGACCAATGCCGTGGTCAACGCATGCTCGCTGGCGCAGGCGATCAGATGAGTGACCCACGGTTTGGTCAGCCGGTGCCACTTGCGCGTTTTGATCGAGCCGATGCTGTTGGGAATGGTAGTGACTGACAGCAGGCCGCCATCGGCACGTTGGTGCAAGCTTGAGAGCCAGCCTTCCAGCCGCACAGCTTGCAAGTCGAGGCTGACCGGGATTGCGCTGGTCAAAGGCGTCGGCCATAACGTCAGCAACTGTTGATAACGCTGCAGTAGATCCGGCAGCGGTTCGATCAACTCGCGCTGCAGACATTCGCCAAAGCCAGCCATCGGCAACAAGCCACTGTTTTGCAGGCGCAGCGCCCGGGCTTGCAGCGCCTGATCGATATTGTCCGGCTGGCTCAGTGCGGCTTCCAGCAAGCTGTCGCTCAGCGTGTAGCGCTGTAGGGCGTCCAGCACGAAAGGTTCTTCATCTGCCAACGGCGCTTGCGCCGCCTCGAAATAGACCTTGAGACGTTGTGTGAAAAAATGCCGAACCGGATTACGCAGAAAGTCCTGCAGTAAAGCCAGTGTCAGCGGTTCTTCCTGAACATACGGCGCGAGTAACGGCGCCTCGCTTTGCTGCGCTTTCTCTTGATGCAACACCTGCCACTCGCTGGCGTAGCTGAACAGTTGCTCGCCTTCGTGGAAATAGCGGGCGCTGAAAGGTTGCAGAGGATGTTCTTCGGTCAGCACGTCCAACAGATCCTGGCTTGGGTCGATTGAACGCCAGCCGCTGGCGAGGTGATCGCGCAACTGGCCGATCAGTACCGAGGCAGGTCGTTCGCTGTTGTCACGGATGCTGCGACCGACCCAACTGATATAGAGCTGAGAACGTGCGGACAACAGCGCTTCGAGTAACAGGTAGCGGTCGTCTTCACGTCGTGAGCGATCCCCAGGTCGGTAATCGCTGCCCATCAGATCGAAGTCCAGCGGTGGTTGCGCGCGGGGATAATCGCCGTCGTTCATGCCCAGCAGACAAACCAGTTTGAAAGGAATGGCACGCATCGGCATCAAGGTGCAGAAATTTACCGCACCGGCGAGGAATCGTTGCGACAAACGGCCCTGATCCAGCCCGGCGAGCCAGGCTTCTCGCACGACAGTCAGCGGCAGTTCGTCAGTCAGCCCGACCGCCTCGCAGGTTTCCAGCCAGGTCTCGCGAAGCTCCTCCAACTGGGTCAGCAGATAATCGTCATGCTCGTTGCTGGCTTGGAAAAACACTTGCATCAGCGCCTGCAAGCGCAGCCCCCACTCTTTTGGTTGAGCCGGTTGCGTGAGTTGCTGGTGAGCGATTTCCAAGGCATCCAGCAGAGCCACCAGTGGACCGATCAGGGCAGCATCAAGCCCACCAATTTCATCGTAAGGTTCTATACCTGCACATGCCTCGGCACTGCCGACGGCGTACCCCAGCAGCATTCGGCGCAGGCCGAAATGCCAGCTGTTCTGCTCCAGTTCCTCTGGCAATCCGAGACCGGCCCGTTGCTCCGCGCTCATGCCCCAACGCACGCCGGCGCCTTCGATCCAGCGGTGCAGAGTTGGCAGATCGCGTTCTTCTACGCCAAAGCGAGCGCGCAGGGCTGGAACATCGAGCAAGTCGAGGATCTCACTGACTGGGAAACGGCTGTCCGGAAGCTTGAGCAGGTGCTCGACTGCGATTAGTAACGGATCGCGGCCACGCTGGCCCTGATCCGCCAAAGTGAACGGAATGAAGCGCGGGTCAAATCGATCGAGCTGACCGAAAACTGCGCGGATATGCGGTGCATAGCTGTCGATATCCGGGACCATGACGATCACATCTCGCGGGCGCAGATCCGGGTCGGCACTGAAACGCGCCAGGAGTTGATCGTGCAGGATCTCGACTTCACGCTGGGCGCTGTGGGCGATGTGAAAACGTATTGAATGGTCTTGGGTTGCATCGACCGCAGGCCAGAGTTCGCGTGTCTCGTTGAGTGGACGTAACTCCAGAATGTCGTCCTGAAGCTGGTTAAGCATGTTGTGGGGTTGGGCTTCGCTGAACAGGTCGATGCGTCCGTGACGAAAGGCTGCGCGGTAGCTGTTGGGATCGTCGTAGCTGTCGAGCAGGTTGATATAGTCGCGACCTTGCTTGCCCCAAGCGGCCAGCAACGGATGCGCGTGCTGATGCAGGGTCTCGGCATCAAGCACGGCGGGCATCCCGCTTTTGCGCTGTTGCCGTTTGTATTGATGCCGCAGCAGATCCTTGTCGGCGACGATATCGGCCCAGTGATGGCGACAAGGGTTATGTACGCAAAGCAGCACCTGGCTGAAACGTGCCAGACCGGCCAGCGCTTCAAGTACCTGCGCGGGCAATGAAGAAATACCGAAGACGATCACGCGTGGTGGCAGCGCAGCCGGAGCCTCATCAAGGGTGTTGATTCGCTCCATGAAGCGTTGATGCACGCCGGCACGACTCTGCGCCATGCCTTGTTCGCCGACGTCATCCAGCAGCGCTCGCCACAACTCGGCCTGCCAGCAGCTGGTCGGTGGCAGCGGCTTTATTTCACCTCGCACATTACGCAGTTGGTGGCGGCCGTCCGCCCAATCTTCGAGCCAGTCGGCCCGGTATACCTGATATTGGTCAAACAGATCGGCGAGACGCTCCGACAACTGATAGCGCTTGCGCAGGTCGCCGTCGTGGGTGAGGAAGCGTTGCAGCGGCTCAAAATGTCGGCGGTCGATTACCTGTGGCAAGAGGCGCATCAGACGCCAGGTCAGCGGTGCTTTATCGAGCAGGGATTTCGCTGGAATCTCTTCCCGTCCCAATACCATGCGATACAGCTGCCACATGAAACTGCCGGGTAGTTGCACGTCAATCGCCGCAGCGATCCCGCAACCGCCAAGGTCGTCGCCTTCGGGATCCTCGGCCAGTGCCAGTTTGAGCCATTGAGCGATGCCGTTGCTTTGCACCAACGCGATTTCGTTTTCCAGGGGTGCCAGTGGGTAGCGCCGCATGATGCTGACCACAAGGCTGCGCAGCTCATCGAGACTGTTGCTCTGAACCACCATGAATGCAGCGTTGAGGGACTGGGCGTCCGACATATGGATTCCTTGGAAAATCGCTAAAGCCGAGGCAGAACCTTAGCATTGTCGGCCGGCTGTGACAGCCGGACGAGGTCTGCAAAGGCTGTAAGAACTTTCTCGCAGGCAAAACAAAACCCCAACTGCTTTCGCAATTGGGGTTTCGGA
>NZ_RAZO01000232.1:0-6326 GCF_004307535.1 Pseudomonas sp. Sample_9 | reverse complement strand
GTTACCTTTTTGGCGTTTGAAAAAGGTGACCCGCCGTAAGGGCGGAACCGTAATCCGCAACACCCGCAGAAACGGATATTCACCCAAAACCCCAAGAGCCTGGTCGGCCCAAAGGCCGCCAAGCCCCCCCCTAGACCCGAGCCTGACTCTTACTCCAATCCGTCAAAAGACTATAAGCCACCGCCAACAAAGTAGGCCCAATAAACAACCCGATAAAGCCAAACGCAATCAACCCGCCAAACACCCCGAGCAACACAATCACCAACGGCAGATTCCCGCCACGGCTGATCAGATACGGCTTGAGCACATTGTCCACGCCACTGATGATGAACGTCCCCCAGATCCCGAGAAAGATCGCCATCCCGTACTCGCCCTTCCACACCAGCCAAGCCGTGGCCGGCACCCACACCAGCGGTGGCCCCATCGGAATCAGACTCAACATAAACGTGACGATCCCCAGCACCAGCGCCCCAGGGACCCCGGCAATCAAAAAGCCGATCAACGCCAGCACCGCCTGCGCCGCCGCCGTACCAATCACACCGTTGACCACCCGCTGCACCGTCCCCGCCACCAATTCGATGTAATAACCGGCACGATCGCCAATCAAGCGCTGCAACAGACTGTGCACAAACGCCGCCAGTCGTGGCCCGTCACGGTAGAAAAAGAACACGAACACCAGGCTCAGCGTCAGCTCGAGAATCCCGCCGCCGATCTGCGCACTGCGCGCCAGCAGCCAGTTACCGACCTGGCCCAGATACGGCTTGATCGAGACCATCAACGCCGCGCCCTGCTGATCGATGCTGTCCCACATCGCCACCAGTCGCTCACCAACCAATGGCACGCTGCCAAGCCAAGTGGGCGCTTCCGGCAAACCGTCGACCTGCACGTCCTTGATGAAGGCCGTGGCATCGCGCACATGATCGGCGAGGTTGAAACCCAGCCACACCAGCGGCGCCGCGACCAGCAACATCCAGCCCAGTGTCAGGATCAACGCGGCCAGCGATTCGCGGCCATTGAGCGCACGGGTCAGCAAACGCATCAGCGGCCAACTGGCGAACGCCAGCACCGCGCCCCAGAACAGCGCCGACCAGAACGGCGCCATCACCCACAGGCTGGCACCAAACAACACCAGCAGCAGAATCTGCACCAGCAGGCGATCGTTATTGAGCATGGAAAGTCCCGGCAAAGTCAGTCAGCGAAAGAGTAGGCGAACACTGCGTGCGTGCTCGCCCGGCACAGCTTATCGCAACAGGTCGATGCGCAGGCCAGAGCCTTCGAGATTGCCGGTTTCCATCCGGGCCGCCCGCACACCCTGAGTCATCAACGCCTGGCGCCAGGCTTCGGCCTTGGGCCCGGAAACCGTGACCCGCAAGGTCGTGTCGAGATTCAGGCCACGGGAAATCAGGCGCAGCCAGGTAGCATCCGGCTCATCGACCAGTTTCGGCAAATCCAGCTCGCCGGTGCTTTTCAGCTGGCGCAGCAGGGTCGCCGAGGTCGGCAGCAGTTCGCCCAACGGCGCAGTCGCCTCGAACTGCTCGACATGCAGATAGGCTTTACGATTGCCTCGAGTGATGCTGTAGAGCGCCACCAGCGTGTTGTCCTTTGGCGCCGCCAGCCTGAGCAACAGATAAGCCTGTTGTTCGTCAGAGCCATACAGCTTGGCGTTGCCGAACACTTCGTTGGCCCACAGGCTGCTTTCGCCGCAATCGCGGGCCTGGCACCAGAACAGCAACTCGGCGTCCTGCTGTTGCAGGGCTTCGCGGGCGGCGGTGAAGGCTTCGGTGGCGGAATGTTCCGGCGGCAACTCGTAGGTCACCGAGGTGGTCTGGCCGCGGGCGGTGACCTGGCCGTCATAACGCAACTGGCCGCTGATCTTGCGGATCGAACCCAGCGGGTAGATGCGCTCCAGCTCGGCGGCCGGGCGATAGTCGACAATCTGTGCGTCGGCCAGACGCGGCACGATTTGCAGATCCTGGCTGCCCGGCACATCGGCAGCGAAGGACAAGGAGCTGAAGCAGCACAGCGCGAATAGACTGAGTGGCCGCATAGTCAGGCTCACCGGACGGTCATGGCTGGGCGGGTCGGGGTCGCAGCGGTATAGAAATCCATCGAGTTTGTCTCCTGTTTCAACCCGCCCAGCCTCGGCAGTTGCCGGTAGCAAGTCAAGGCATGGCGAAGAAGCGATTGAAACAGTCTGCTACAAGACCTGCGCCAGCCTCGTCATTCAGGTGCAGATGATGCCCGCCCGGCAACTGTTCGTGGCTGAAGGGTAGACGCTTCAGCAACTCCGGATGCCTGGCCAGCATGCCATCCGCCGCGACCACCAGATGGGCCGGGCAACCGACGCGCGAGGCAAACGCCATTGCCTGTTCTTCCGTCAGGCGCAGCGGCGATGGCAGGGTCAGGCGATTGTCGGTGCGCCAGGTGTAACCGCCGGGCACCGGCATCAAACCGCGCTGGGCCAACAGTTCGGCAGCCTCACGACTGACTGCCACCAGACCTTTCATCCGCGCCTCGATGGCACGCTCGAGGCTGCTGTAGACCGGTTTGCGCTTTTCCCGCAGATCGAGTTGCGCTTGCAGGGCCATGCCCATGCGCTCTGCGGCGTTTTCGCCTTTGTCTGTCGGAGGAATCACGCCATCGATCAGGGCCAGATGACTGATGCGCTCGGGCAGCGAACCGGCCAGCACCATCGAGACAATCGCGCCCATCGAATGCCCGAGCAGGCCGAAACGCTTCCAGCCCAGCTGCTCGGCGACTTGCAGCACATCATGGGCGTAGTCCCACAGGGCATAACCGGCGCCGTTCGGCCGATGCGCGGAATGACCGTGGCCGGCCATGTCCAGCGCGACGATACGCAAACCGTGGAGCTTGGGCGCCAGCCGCGCGAAGCTGTTGGCGTTGTCGAGCCAACCGTGCAACGCGATCACCGGCAAGCCGTCCTCGGGGCCGAACAGATGCGCGGCCAACTCGATATGCGGCAGGTTCAGGCGCACTTCTTCGCAGGTCGGGCTCATGCGCAATCCTTGTTCTGGCGCTGCTCCCAGCGCATGAACAGACTCTTGAGCAGCCGTGCCGTATCTTGCGGGCGCTCAAGCGGGAACATATGCCCCCCGGGCATGCTCAGCGCCTCACCCTGCGGCAGGCGCGAGACGAAACGGCTGTGATGGCGCATGACTACGCGGCTCTTGTGCCCGCGCACCATGGCCAGTGGCACCTGCAACTGGCGGGTGCGCCCCGGACTGGTGTGCGGCACGCCGCGATAAATGCTGATTTCCGTGGCTGGGTCGAAACGCAGACGCAGCTTGTCGTCGACCTGATGCAAACCGTGTTGCAGGTAGGCATCGAAGCATTCCGGATCGAAGCCGCGAAACAGGGTCTTGCCGGAAAAGTAACTGCGTGCACTGTCGAGATCGGCGAATTCTTCACGGCGCCCGAGGGTGCGCCCGGCCGGGGTCAGCCGGTCGATGAAACCAAAGCGCTTGGCCGCGCGAATCACCCACTGATCGGTGCGGGTCAGCACCGGTGAGTCGAGCATGACCACGCCGCGATACAGCTCGGGACAGCGCAACGCCGCGTGCAAGTGCAGCAGACCGCCAAAGGAGTGGCCGACGCCCCATACCGGCTGTTCCTGCTGCTCCAGGTGATGGATCAGTTCATCGACCAGGTTGTACCAGTTGTCGTCCGCCGGAAAACGTGGGTCATGGGCGTGCTGCTCCAGATGCACGACCCGATACTCCGGCGCCAGCGCCGCGAACAACTTGCCATAGGTCCCCGAAGGGAAGCCGTTGGCGTGGGCGAAAAAGATCGGTTGCGACATGCGGGCAAATCCATGAGCGGGAATCGTGGCGTTGATTGTCCGCAAGAGCCGGCGTCGCAGCAATGACTGTAAGTGCCAGGAATGATGACAGTCCGGTCAGGGTGATGTGTATCAGCGAGACCGCTGCCCCCTCACCCCAGCCCTCTCCCCCAAGGGGGCGAGGGGGAAAGGGAGCAGATCGGGGGAGTGTCCGGGACCTGAGCTCGACTCGAACTATCAGGTCGACGAGGATCGCGAAAACCACACGGTAGGCCCCCTCTCCCTCTGGGAGAGGGCTGGGGTGAGGGCTCGTCCTGACGGAACCCGATAAATGTCAACGCAGCGGCGGCTGTTCCCCCAGCGGCACCACCGCCATGGTCAGGCGCGACACGCAACTGGCCTTGCCTTCATCGCTGGTCAAACGGATGTCCCAGACATGCGTGGTGCGCCCGATATGGATCGGCGTGGCCACCGCCGTCACCCTTCCGCTACGCAAGCCGCGCAAGTGATTGGCGTTGATCTCCAGGCCGACGCAATAGAATTTACTGGCATCGATGCACAGATAACTGGCCATCGAACCCACGGTTTCCGCCAGCACCACCGATGCGCCGCCATGCAGCAGGCCGTAAGGCTGGTGGGTGCGATGGTCGATGACCATGCTCGCGGTCAGCGACTGTTCGTCGAAGGCTTCGAAGCGAATATCCAGCACTTCGCCAATGGTGTTCTTCTGGATTGCGTTCAACTGTTCGATGTCGGGAGTAGTACGCCACAAGCTCATCGCAGACTTCCTTTGTTGTTGTAATCGATGCTCAATCCTGCCACAGCACCGCCTCGCTGCGCGCGCTCCATTCTTCGAAGCGTGCACCGTAGCGGTCTTCGATGACGTTGCGTTTGATTTTCAGAGTCGGCGTGAGGAAGCCGTTATCCACCGCCCAGTTGTCCTTGACCACCACCAGCCGGCGCAGGCGTTCGTGCTTGTCGAGGGCGGCGTTGACCTCCTCCAGCAGCTTTTCCAGGCTCGCGTGCAGACTGGCACGAGGCTCTTGCTGATTGACCGTCGACAGCACGCACAACCCCAGCGGTGCACTCAGGCCATCGCCGACCACGCACACCTGTTCGATGCGTGAATGCACGGCCAGACGGTTTTCGATCGGCGCCGGCGCGACGTATTTGCCCTTGCTGGTCTTGAAGATTTCCTTGAGCCGGCCGGTCAGGCGCAGACGCCCTTCGCTGTCCTGCTCGCCCTTGTCGCCGGTGCGCAGAAAGCCGTCTGCGGTGAGGGTCTCGGCGGTTTTCTGCGGTTCCTTGAAATAGCCGAGCATGTTGGCCTGACTGCGCACCTGCACCTCGCCGGACTCATCGATGCGCACCTCGACTTCAGGGCACGGCTGGCCAATCCAGCCTTGCTTGTATCGCCCCGGCAGGCAGATATGCGAATAGCCGCAGCCCTCGGTCATGCCGTACACCTCCAGCACATCGAGGCCGAGTTTCTGATACCAGGCGAGCAAGGTCTGCGGCACCGGCGCGGCGCCGGACAACGCCACGCGCAAGGCATCCAGGCCGAGCCCGGCCAGCACTTTGTGCCCGACCCGCTTGCCGATGAAGGGCAGGCCGAGGAGAAAATCCAGGCGCTGCGCCGGAATCTTGCTGTACACGCCCATCTGGAATTTGGTCCAGATACGCGGCACGCCAAACATTGCCGTCGGCCGCGCGCGTTGCAGATCGGTGATGAAAGTCTCGAGGCTTTCGGCGAAGAACACTGTCTGCCCGGTATAGATCGACGCCAACTCGACAAACATGCGCTCGGCGACGTGGCACAGCGGTAGATACGACAGCAGCCGATCATTCTCATTGAGCCCGAACAGCTGCGTGCCACGACTGGTGGCGAAACCGAGATTGGCGAAACTGTGCATCACGCCTTTGGGCAGGCCGGTGGTGCCGGAGGTGTAGATGATCGTCGCCAGTTGTTCGGCGGCGGGGCGTGGATCGTCCTGGATTGGCGAACAGCTCTGCAGGTCCGCCCAGCTGTAATCGAACTCGCCTGGCGGATGCAGCGGCAGGCTGATGGTCGGCAGGCCCGCCGGCACGCCCTGCGACATGCCCGCCCAGTCATCCAGTTTGCCGATGAACGCCAGCGCACTTTCCGAATGAGTCAGCACCTGCGCCACGGATTCAGCGGTGAGATTGGGGTACAGCGGCACCGACACATGCCCGGCCATCCAGATCGCCAGGTCGGCGATGATCCAGTGCGCGCAGTTTTTCGAGATCAGCGCGATGTGGCTGCCGGGCGGTAACTCCCGCGCGCGCAACCAGTGCGCCGCACAGCGGGCCTGATGGCCGACATCGGCCCACGTCAACGTCTCGACCTGCCCGCCACCGATCGGCTGCACCAGAAAGCGCTGGCGCGGGTGCCGGGCTTCCCGTTCGTAGAACACGTCCAGCGGCAAACGGAAGGCGGCAGACATGCGACTCGCTCCTGTTTTTTTGGTCTGGAGCAAGCGTAGTCAACCAAGCAAGTGCTTGGTTG
>NZ_RAZO01000513.1:0-977 GCF_004307535.1 Pseudomonas sp. Sample_9 | reverse complement strand
CATCGATGCCCGGCCCGGCCAGATCGCCGAGCACGCCTTGCAGGCTCTCGATCGTGACACCGCCGGGTGCCAACAGGTGATCACTGACTGAGGACAACAACTCGCTCATAGGTTTACGCCTTAAATTCGTGTTCTGAAGCAGGCCGCTGGGCGCCCTGCGAGAAAAACCGCCGATGACGCGTCACCGGCATGCGCGCCCGGATGGACGCTTGTTCATCGCTGTCGCGGGCGGCCAGCAACACCGCCTCGCCTTGATCCTGCTGGGCCAGCACACGCCCCCACGGGTCGACAATCGCCGCATGCCCGAAGGTCTCGCGTGGCCCTGGATGACTGCCGCCCTGTGCGGCCGCGAGGATATAACACTGTGTTTCGATGGCCCGCGCGCGGATCAGTACATCCCAGTGCGCGGCGCCGGTTACGGCCGTAAAGGCCGACGGTGCAGTAATCAATTCGGCACCGGCGGCACGCAATTCACTGTACAGCTCCGGGAAACGCAAGTCGTAACACACGCTCAGACCGACGCGCCCCACCGGCGTATCCGCCACCACTACATTACCGCCATAAGCATAGTCATCGGATTCACGGTATTGGCCGCGATTGTCGGCGACATCGACATCGAACAGATGCAGCTTGTCATAGCGCGCGACGATCTCGCCGTATTCATTGATCAACAACGAGCAGGCATTGGCTTTGGCCGTGGGTTGACCCAACGGTGGCAACGGCAATGTGCCGGCGACTATCCATAAGGTGAGGTCACGGGCGGTCTGTTTCAACCAGGGCAGGATCTGCCCTTCGCCCAAGGCCTCGGCGCGGCCGATATCGGCGACGTCACGACGGCCCATGGCGGCGAAGTTTTCCGGCAACACCGCAAGTTTCGCCCCGCCGGCGGCGGCCTGTTCAAGCAGGCGTCGGGCCTGGGCCAGATTGGCCGGCACGTCGCTCTGGCTGACCATTTGAATCACCGCTAAAGACATGGC